>JAQTXY010000397.1 GCA_028688535.1 Methanothrix sp.
AATGCAGAGCGCCATATCCTTGCCGGAATCTCACCCGTCTCTGTAAATCTATCCCTAAAAAGCATCCCCCTTTCCCTGCGAGGGTATTCGTCGGCAAATCTGCGGGCTCTGAACGATTACCGAGACATTCGCTGGAGCGACAGATATTACGAAGGCAAGGACCTCAACCTCAGCTATCGGGCGCAGCTTGGCAAGACGCTCTCTTATCTGGAGACGACCGCTCAAGTTCAAGGTCTGGCGGATCGCACAGCTTACTGGCCAGGTGGCTTTGCCGATACGCATCTGGCCGGCAACTTCACACTGGCGGGCAGCGCAAGATGGAAGTGGGCCAACAAGACCGTGAGTCCGGATAAGGAGTGGCTGGGGTGCAGCTGCCCGATGGAGGATAGTCTGCTATCCTCATGACCTGGAGCGGTTGGCGCGAAGGCAAAAAAGCATTTGCCAGGCTCTCTGGTTATCTATCCAGGAGCCTGGGAGAACACATCCACTATGACCAGATTGCTCGGCTGATTGTTCACCACAAAGTAGAGCATGTGCCTTCCCGTCTGCCCGGCGATAAAGCTCATGCTGCTATATCCCGGATAGAACTGAGCGGTCTTATAATCGGTGCTGATGGCATTGGTCTGAATCAACTTGAAGAAGCTGCCAACCCCGCCGGAGGGCACATTGGCCAGCAGTTGAAGCGACGAACCTACAGGGATGGCAGCATACTGCGTCCAGTTGGTCTGGCCAGATATCCAGAGATCATTGCTCCGGGTGATCTGCGAGGTAGCATAGGTAGCATATGACAACCACTGGCCGTTCCTGTAGTACACCCCGGCGGGCATCTGGCCGGTAATATCATACTGAACCGGACTGCTCACCGCGTCGCTCATTACGAACATGGTGGGCGCTACGGTAGTTTTATAGTACTCTCTGTAGGGCGCAAAAGTGCTGCCGGGAACGGGCAGGTCAAGCCACGCTACCATGCCGGAAATACCTTCATCCATCATCGCAGAGCGATCATAACTGCCGACATATCCGCCCCCCAGATAGTCTTCTCCCCAGGCAAGGCCAATTGGCAGACACATGGCGAGCGCCGCCATAATCATCAGAACTCTTGAGTAATTCATTTATTACACCCATGTTTTTTTATTAAAATCAATTAATTGTGATTCATATTGGTTGAGAGGGCCGGAGGAAGGCCCTCTTTTGAGGAGGTCTCAATGGCGAGCCCCCAACTCCCTTCTCGCCACTGTATCCATCTCTTTCATAATTTATAGCCTTTTTTTTCAGGTACATGTCATATTGGGATCATCTAGATAAGAATCATAACCGCAAGCCTATTATCCTCAAAGCCGGGCATGCTAATTATGGCCATGAATGTGCAACGTTTCATAGAGGATGCCATCGAAGAAATCAGGCGCGATGTCCCGGGACGCGCCATCATAGGATTATCGGGTGGCGTGGACAGCTCGGTATGCGCCATGCTGGCCCATCGCGCTATTGGAGACCGCCTAGTTCCTGTTTATGTGGATTCCGGGCTCATGAGGCAGTTTGAGTCTGACCGAATCGAGCAGCTCTTCCAGGGCATCGGTCTGGTGCGGGTAAATGCTCATGAGCGTTTCCTCAATGCTTTGAAAGGGGTTACGGACCCGGAAGAGAAGAGGATGATTGTTGGCGAGACCTTCATCCGTGTTTTTGAGGAGGAGTCAGCCAAAATCGGAGGCGACTGCCTCATGCAGGGCACTATCTACCCGGATAGAATCGAGTCTGATGGTGGAATCAAGGCTCACCACAATGTGGGAGGCTTGCCGACGTGCATGGATTTCAAGACCATAGTCGAACCCCTGCGCGACCTTTACAAGGACGAGGTTCGCGAAGTAGCGAGGGCTCTGGGCCTTCCCCAAGAGATCAGCGAGAGGATGCCTTATCCCGGACCAGGTTTGGCGGTGCGCATCGTGGGCGAGGTTACAGCTGAGAAGCTGGATGTTGTTCGCAAAGCCAATTCCATCGTTGAGGAAGAGGTTGAGAAATTCGGCCCCTGGCAGGCCTTTGCTGCACTCCTCGGCAAAGCCACGGGAGTTAAAGGCGATATCCGGGTCTATGGCTGGGTGGTGGCGGTTCGTTCCGTATCCTCAAGAGATGCTATGACTGCGGAAGCAATGGAGCTTCCTTGGGAGACGCTCAAGCGTATCTCCAGTCGCATCACAAGCGAGATTCCTACAGTTGCCAGAGTGGTTTACGACCTGACGCCCAAACCGCCGGGAACGATTGAGTTCGAGTGAAAGACGATTGATGTCTCAGTGAGATATCAAATCAGAATACTCTTTTTTATCGCAGCTCACCCAAGGCTCTCCTGTCGATAGGGGCCGCCCGCGCCCAGGCTTTTGGCTCTGCAACCGGATGCACTTACTGGTGGTGTATTTGGTGAAGGCTAATGTCTTAATGAAAAGTCAATATTATATACATGGTTGATTCTACAATAAGACAATGCGTTTTAGCGAAAATGAGATCAGGGCACTGGTTCTAATCACCCGCTCTGAGGCGCCTGTGCACCCCCATGATCTCCATGAGGTACTAGGCCTGCAGAGTGAATCTGTCTCCCGGATCATTACCCACCTGCAAGATATTGGCCTGGTGGAGCGGGCGGGCGGCGAGATCCTGCTGGCCGGCACGCCCCCAGCGGAGGCCTTCAAGCGGCTCTACTACTCTCATCGCGCCTCTCCCCTGCCGGAGATCCTCTCTGGCCGGCGGGTGGAGCTCCTCTCCCGGCTGGGCCAAAGCCCCAAGAGCCTGGGGGGACTGGCTGAGGAGACGGGCATTTCCAGCGATACCGTCTACTACTATCTGCAGGGCCTTCGTTCCTTAGGCATCGTCAGCCGCTCCA
>JAQTXY010000398.1 GCA_028688535.1 Methanothrix sp.
CAGGCTCTCTAAATCGTTCTCTAAGTCTTCACTCATCCTGGTTTCGTTTAGTTTGCAATTAAGAATATTTTGCAAGCTGAATTTATCATATTTTATACCTTCCAGATTGGCGTTGCTTAAATCAACATCCATCATCATGATCATCGAGAGATTAGCATTTCTGAGGTCTGCACCTGATAGATTTACATTCTTTAACAGTATCAGTTCCAGCCTGGCATTCCTTAGATTGGTCGTGCTCAAATTCATATCTTGGATGAGCATCGGACCTTGTAATGTAGCATCTTCTAATTTAGTTTGTGAGAAATTGGAACCTATTAAATTCAAACCCTGTAGATTGGCTGAAACCAGATTTGCTCCTGTCAAGTCTGCACCATTTAAGGCAGTACCATAAAGATTTGCCGAATTTAGATTCGCACCTTTAAGGAGGGCATTACTGAGATCGGAGTAGGATAGATCCGCATGCCTTAGATCTGAACCGGTCAGATTTGCTCGCATCATATAAGCCCTGGTTAAATCGGCTTCGCTCAGATCAGAGTTACTCAGGTTTGTGCCGTAGAATTCCACCCTTGATAGCTGGCTTGCTGATAAACGGCTATCACTTATGTCAGCCCAGCTCATCTTGGCGCTCATGGCAATTGCCCGGTGCATGTTCAATCCCTTCATATTAGAGCTTACCAGATTGGTCTCAACGAGCCTCGCACCAGTAAGGTCTGCACCCCTCAGATCTGAGTCCTCCATGCAGGCTCCTGTGGCATCTGCACCCATGAGTTTAGCATCAACAAGTCTGACTTTATGCATCTTAGAGTCCTCAAGATTTGCATCGGAAAGATCAGTTCTAGTAAGGTTTGATTCATCCATGCAAGCACCAGAAGCGTCTACTCGATTCAGTTTGGCATCTATGAGCGTAGCATTATGTAGTTGTGCACCCGAAAGGTCAGCATCCGAAAGATTGGCATGTGATAGGTTCGAATGCGAAAAAGAAGATCCTCTGAGGGCGGAACCGGAAAGATCTGCCCCGCTAAGATTTGTGCCGGTCAGATTTGCAAAGATTATATTTGAAGATGAAATATCTGAGTTGATTAATTTTGCTCCATAAAGCCGTGCCTCAGAGATATCTGCTCCTCTTAGGTCTGCTTCAAATAAATCAGCATATATCAAATTGGCTCCCACAAGACTTGCACCGGAAAAGTTGGCTCTTACCAATGAAGCGTTTCGGAGCATAGCTCGCCTTGCATATGCAAAAACCAGGCTGGCATCATTTAGATTTGAGCCGTTAAGGTCTGAAGCCATCAAATTAGCATTGTCCAACTTCGAGCCGTTCAAATTGGCTTGACTTATAATTGCTTGCTGCAGGTCTGCACCTGTGAGATCTGCATCTGTTAATTTAGTGCCGAAAAGATCGGACAAGACGAGATTGGCTCCACTCAGATCTGCCTGAGATATATCCGACTCATGAAGACAAATCTCTTCCATGTTGGCTCCAGTCAGATTGGCATTCCTGAGAGAAACGCGGCTCATCTCCGCTCCAATTAAATAAGCTTCCCTGAGATCAGCGCTATCTAAAATACATCGTCTCATATCGGAACGATTGAGATGAACTCCAGACAGATTCAGATCGCTGAGATTTTGGGCGGTCAGCATAGATCCGTCTTGATATGATGGGTGAGGTGATTGATAATTTTCCAAAACTGCAGAGGAAATCGAAATATAAAAAACAATGAACAAACAAATTCCTAGTGCAGACCTTATTCCAAGACTATTCATAGCTTTTAATATCGCACAATTGCATAAATAATTTTCGATGTGTTGACAATTCCTTGCCGTTGAATGGGTGCAAGTCCTCTCGGCAGGAGGGCACGCTCGGCAGTGGCTCTGGGAAAAGCTTGTAGCCAGGCAATCGGGACTTCTGGATGGAAAAAGGACTCGCGAACGCATGCCTGCGCACATGCGGGCGCAGGCAGGTGGGCCCGGCTGCCTTCTGTGCCCGGTCCCAGGGCTTATCCTCACAGCAGAGCTTTTTATTGCCATTGCATGCCTCATATTTCTCAGCACAAACCGGGATTAGCAGAATATGTTTCAGGGCTTCTCCTTAAGCTTTATCTCAATTTCAAGCTCATCTTCCTCATATTCTACTTCGAGCTTGATGGGGGATGCGGGATTGACGCAAAGAGAGACGCTGCCATAGGCTACCTCAACCTTACCTCCGGTTTCAATCTCCAAAGCTAGATCTCTGAGAAATGCAGCTACTTCAGAATTGGTCAAAGAGAATTTTTGTTTGAATTCCTCAATCCCTGTGCCAGAGCAGAATTTCAGGGAAATTTTTCCAGGCTCACCAAGTATTTTTGCCATGCTAATCCTCAAATATGTTTGAGCTTGGTCCATAAGAGTTTTGTCCTATATACTTGAATTATAGCCTTCATGGCTTCCAATAAATTTATCTTCAAGGCCGCCCATCACTTCTCTGTTGAAAAGAGTGGAGGTTAATTTGATGCTTAAAAAAACCGGGATAATTTTGAGTCTATTGTTCATTGCAGCCGTGCTGTGCGTGGGCTGCAGCTTCGCTCAAGATAGCGAGACAGCCAAATCAAACCTGATGGATGCGGCAAGTGAGCTGGGCTTAACCGAATTCTCCGCAGCCATTGAGGGCGCGGGACTTGCGGATACTCTGAATAACCAGGGTGTGCTCGTAATCGGCCCTGGCTCCTTCGTGATCTTCGCACCCAGTGATGCCGCCTTTGCAGAGGTCGCCGACATCGACATGAACGCCGTCAAGGAGAACGCCACCGAGCTGAAGAGGATACTGGGCTATCATATCATCTGGAATGACGGCAGCTTTGAGAACATCACTGAGCTGTCATCTGTCA
>JAQTXY010000399.1 GCA_028688535.1 Methanothrix sp.
CGATAATGTCAAGCTGGTGGTCATGGGCACCATCGACTCCGGCGGCTCAGGCTGCATGTGCCCTGCCAATGCATTTGTGAAAGCGCTCATCAGGCATGTCATCGTTCGAGAAAAGGATCTGGTGATCTTGGATATGGAAGCGGGCATCGAGCACCTGGGCAGGGCCACGGCCCGCGGCGTTGACGCCATGATCGCCGTGGTAGAGCCAGGCATGAGATCCATTGAGACCGTGGAGAGGATCATGCAACTGGGCAAGGAGATCGGCATCACCCGGTATTTTGCCGTCATAAATAAGGCAGACAACCCAGGGCCAGTAGCTGAGAAGCTAGCCCAGATGGGCATACCGGTTCTGGGAACCATTCCCTTTGACAAATGCCTGGTGGAAGCGGACCTGGCCGGCAAGCCACCCATCGACGCCAACTGCCCGGCAGTCGAATCTATTCGAAAGATAAAGGCCAAATTGGAAGAGATGTTTGGAGACAAAAACTAAACAAGAAGAAATGAAAAGCAGGTCTAAAAAGTCATATTGCCTGCTTTTATTCCCTCTTTTACAATCGATCCGATTACCTTTGTACCAGGTCCCATAATGCGACAGGCCTTAGCGGCCTCATCTTCGGCTACTACCACCACGAAGCCCATGCCCATGTTAAAGGTGCGATACATCTCGCCAGCATCCACGTTGCCCTGCTCTTGCAGGAAGCGGAAGATAGGCTGAGGCTCCAGCGGATCAGTGATTTCAAAGCCTAATGAGGAGATGCGCCGCAGCTTGAGAAGGCCCGAGCCGGTGATATGGGCAAGGCCATGCACATCGCATTCCTTGACAAGTTCTACGATCTCAGGATAGATCCGAGTGGGCGTGAGCAGCTCCTCTCCGATGGTATTCTTCCCGCCGGGCATCTGGTCGAAATAGGTGTACTTTGACTCGGCAATGATGCGCCGAGCCAGAGTATAGCCGTTGCTGTGCAGGCCGCTGCCGGGCACACCCACCAGTACATCACCTTTCCGGATCTTCTCGCCGGTAACCACCTTGTCTTTATCAACGATCCCGATGGCTGTGCCGGCCAGGTCGAAGCCCCGGATGATCTCCGGCAAGGATGCTGTCTCACCGCCGACGATGGTCATATTGGATATCTCCGCCCCGCGGGCGAGGCCTATCGCAATCTGCGCCGCTCTCTCCGGATCAACCTTCTCTACAGCCAGATAGTCCACAAAGGCGATGGGCTCGGCCCCTATGGCATAAAGGTCGTTGACATTCATGGCAATGCAGTCGATGCCGATCGTATCCCACTTGGAGATGGCATTGGCAATGAGGACCTTAGAGCCCACTCCATCGGTGGTCATGGCCAGGGCAAAGCTTCCCATATCCAGTAGCCCGGCATAGTGACCAATCTCAGTCATAGGCGCTCCAAAGCCTTTGCGCTTGGTCGTCAGCACGGCCTTCATGGCATCAATAGATCTATTCTCCTGATGAATATCCACGCCCGCATCAGCGTAGGTGAGCTTCCTCATACCTCTCCTCCCAGTCCGAACTCGCGGTGCAGCTCTCTTACTGCCTGCTCGGCGTCCTTGGAAGCAATCACGAAGGAGATGTTCAGCTGACCCGATGCCTGGCTGATCATGACCACATTGATCTTGGCCGCGCCCATGGCCTTGAAAACCCGGGCAGCTACACCGGGAGTGCCTTCCATTCCCGCGCCTACCACCGCTACGACGCAGACATCGTGATCATGCGAGATCTCCTTGACCAGATCGCGGGGGAATTCTGCTCTCAGCGCATCCTCAGCCTTCTCCACCTGTCGCTCCTCAATGATCATGGATATATTGGCCTCTGACGATCCCTGGCTGATCATAACGATATTTATGCCTGCCTTGGCCAGAGCGGAAAAAGCGCGCGCGGCGACACCAAGCGTCCCAATCATGCCTGCGCCGGAGATGTTGAGCAGGGCCACATTTTTGTGCAGCGTCACTGCCTTTATCACATCCGCTTTGGGTACATCATCGTGTACTATTAGTGTGCCCGGGATATCAGGATCGAAGGTGCATTTAACGCGCACAGGAATGCCTTTTCGGATGGCGGGCTCAATGGATCGTGGATGCAAGACCTTGGCCCCAAAATTGGACAGCTCCATTGCCTCCCGGTAAGATATGGTGGGAATAGACCTGGCCTGCGGCACTATCTTGGGATCGGTAGTCATGATGCCATATGTCTCCTTCCAAAACCAGATCTCATCGGCATCAATGGCCGCTCCGATAAGTGAAGCGGACAGATCCGAACCGCCACGCCCCAGGGTCGTGATTGTGCCCTTTTCATCCTTGGCGATGAAGCCCGTGACCACAGGAACGCCCTTGAGCGGCAAGAGCCTTTGGGGAATCAATTTATAGGTCTTTTCCAGGGGCCTGCAGTCTCCATAGTTGCTGTCTGTGATGATTCCCGCCTCTGAGCCGGTATAGTGCATTGAAGGTATGCCCATATCTCTCAAGACACCCGCTAGAATGGGCGCCGCCAGTTGCTCACCATAGCTGGATATGTAATCCAAAGAGCGTGGCGTAAGCTCACCAATGTAGCAGATGCCGATGTAAGCCTTTTCAAGCTCAGACAGCTTATTGGAGATCGTCTCACCGATCTCTTTGGCGATTTGAGGATCTCTTATGGCATCGGTTATGGCTTGATTGTGCCTATCTGTGAGCTTCTCCATAAAATCGATCACTTCTGAGACTTTTCCCTCATTCGCCGCCTTCGTGGCACAGGCCAGCAAGTCGTCAGTGACGCCTTGCAGAGCAGAGGTAACCAAAACGATCTCATTGTCGCGGCTAAAATGCAAGACTAAATCTCCTACATGCCGCAGCCTGTTTCCGT
>JAQTXY010000400.1 GCA_028688535.1 Methanothrix sp.
CCGGCGTTCTTCAAGATGGCCCGATCATAAAACTCCAGAGACTTCTGGAAGGCTGCTCTGGCTTCCTCATGTCTGCCCGTCTTGTTTAGTGCAAGTCCTTTGGAGGCCCAGTTGAGCGCCAGATCTTCGGTGTTGTTCTCTGGGATCAGCTCGATTGCTTTATCATAAGCCTCCAAGGACTCATTATATCTCTTCATCTCTACCAGGAGACTGGCCTTCCACAGCCAGCTTTCGGCATCCTCTGAGTTCTGCTTGAGGACTTCATCAAAAGCCTCTATCGCCTCATCCTTACGGCCCAGCTCCGACAGGATATCGGCTTTGAAGCGCCAATTCACGCGGCTCCTCGGGTTCAGTTCCAGGGATTGGTTGATGGCTGCCAGGGCCTCCTCCCATCTACCGCCTGCATATGCCAGCACTTCGGCTTTGGTCATCCAGTAACTTGCCAGCTCCCGAGCATTGGAGGATGGTATCAGCTCGATGGTCTTGTCGTAAGCCTCCATCGATTCGTTGATATCTCCTGTTCTGCCTACGACTTCGGCTTTCATTCCCCAGGCGTGGTAATCCTGGGGATCGATCTCTATGGCCTTGTTGTAGGCATCCCGGCCCTCATCCCACTTCCCCAAGTTCGTCAGGATATTGCCCTTGCCGATCCAGGCATCGGCATCATTTGGGTCTTTCTCGATGCGCTTGTTGAATGCCTCCAGAGTTTTTTCATAAGCTTCTATGGACTCGTTCTGCCTGTTCAGGCTCCTCAAGACGGCGGCCTTCCGTTGCCAGGCATCAGCATCATCAGGGTCCTTCTTCAGGTCATCATCCAGAAGGGCGAGCGCCTTCTCATAGGTCTCAGAGGATTCGTTTACCCTGCCTACTATATTGAGGTACGAAGCCTTGCGGATCAGAATAGTCTCGTTTCTGGGATCTATCTTCAGGGCTTCATCGAGGGCTGAAATGACCTCTTCGAAGGAGCTGTTATACGCAAGCTCTTCTGCTTTGTTCATCCAGTAATCTGTTGTATTTTCCTGTGCCTGGGCACAAGTGCATAGCATTGCCAGAGACAGCAAAGTAAGAACAAATTTCGCTCCGACTACTGTTTTTAACGGCCCATCTGCTTCTTTTGCCTTATTCCAGGCGTTCCTTCTTTTCAATTTACCCACTCTCCTTTTGTTTTCCTTTATATAACATAAACAAAAAAATTAGCAATATTCATCCCAGATACCCAAGCTCCTTGGCCTTGGCAAAGGCAGCATCCACTTCGGATTGCCGATCCAGGGCCTTCAAAGCAAGGCTTTTCCCATGCCAGGCGTAAGCACTTATTGTTGACGTTTTCAATCATTTCGATTCGCCTCTTTTTGGCTATCATGAATGATTCACAAAACGGCGCTTGAGTTGATCTTGGACGGGCCATTTTCCGTACTCGGTTCACCCGGCTTCCAGGCCCATCCCAAATAGAACACTCGATCTGATTGTGTGGTGACATCCACGAAGCGGCTCTTATCAGCTCTCGAGTTCGCCGGATTTGTCTCTTCGGTTGCTTGTGTAGTAGGCTCCTTAATCAGGGCAACAGCCAGCGTTATCTCGACCGCAGGCCGGTATTCCGAGACATCGGGATTGATCTTGAATCCTGAGACCTTTCCGGAAGTCACCCGGCCCAGACTGTCCGATTGCACGAAGCTGCCGTTGATGTTCTCGCCAGTTGTCTTTCCGCTCATCAAAGTCTCCATGACGACTTCATTCTCATGCCGGGATATGTGCAGCTCAATCTCGTTTCCCGATACGTATCCTACCATCGCCGCATTCCAGGGGTCTGGATCATCTCCGTTGCAGGCCCCGGCGAGGAGTCCATCGTGCTGGTACACCACCATTGTTACCTTTTTCTCGCCCATATTCAGAATCCAGATGCCCTCCTGGTTCAACGCTCCGGCTGCATCTTCTGCCAGAGAGATTCCTGAGAAAATCGCTGCCAGCATCAGGCATAAAACGGCATATCTCGCGCCCATGACTCCCATTTTTATCATCCACTTTCGGTACTAACGGCTCTTTTGTTCCTAGTATGGTAGCGGCTACTTTGAGTTGGCCACAAAAATGGTCGGAATCAGGCCTTGTAGCCTAACTCCTTGGCCTTGGCAAAGGCTTCCTCTGCCTCGGATGTGCGGCCTAATGCTTGTAGGGCATGACCTCTTTTATACAGGGTCATAGGATCTGGATTATAGAACTTCAAGGACTGCCTGTATGCATCCATAGCATCTTCTTTCCTGCCTAAACTCTGCAGGACGTCGCCCTTATCCACCCAGATCAGAGAATCGCTGGGAAGAAGCTCTACGGCCTTATCCAAGTCCTCCAGGGATTCGTTGTACCTGCCCAGAGCTCTGAGTGCAAGACCCTTAGCATACCAGCCTCCGAAGTTGGTTGGGTCCGTCTTGATGGATTCATCGAAGGTTATGAGGGCTTCTTCTGGCTTGCCCAGCTTCATGAGGGCAGTGCCTTTACTCTGCAAGGCAGCTGCATGGGTAGGTACGGACTCTGAAGATAACTCAATGGCCTTATCATAGGCCTTGACGGCCTCTTGGTATCTACCTGCACTATAAAAAACAGAGCCTTTGCTGAGCCAGATACCAGTCAGCCTCCTAGTATCGTTAGCGGGTATTAGCTCAATGGCCTTATTATATGTCTCAATGGATTCGTTATATCTCTCCAATTGGTTCAATATGCCTGCCTTGTTTACCAGGGCGCCTGAAGTATATATCTTCATTTCAGAGTTCAGATCGATAACCTTATCATAAGTTTTGATAGCCTCCTCACTTATTCCCATGCCTTCGAGGGCTTGGGCTTTGGATAATAATGTTTCAGCATC
>JAQTXY010000401.1 GCA_028688535.1 Methanothrix sp.
ACCAGCGCCTCATGAAGAGCAATGATTTCCAAGAGGAGCTAAGCCAGGCTCTCCGAAACTTTGCCGGTAGGCCGACATCTCTCTACCATGCGAAAAACCTCAGCAAAAAGCTGGGTCGCAAGGTCTACCTCAAGAGAGAAGATCTTGTCCATGGCGGGGCGCATAAGCTCAACAATACTCTGGGACAGGCACTGGTGGCCAAGAAGATGGGCAAGACCCGCCTCATCGCCGAAACGGGCGCCGGCCAGCATGGCGTGGCCACGGCCATCGTGGGAGCCAATCTGGGATTTGAAACCCAGATATACATGGGCGAGGTGGACATCGAGAGGCAGAAGATGAATGTCTATCGCATGCAGCTCATGGGAGCAGAGGTCATACCCGTGCGCTCCGGCTCTCGGACCCTTAAAGACGCCATCAACGAGGCAATGCGAGACTGGGCTTCGAGTTTTGATCACACCCATTATCTGCTCGGCACGGCAGCGGGCGCACATCCTTTCCCCAGCATGGTGCGCGACTTTCAGAGCGTCATAGGCAAAGAGGCCCGCCAGCAGATAATGCAGGCGGAGGGCCGGCTGCCCGCTAGCATCACCGCCTGCGTGGGAGGAGGCAGCAATGCCATGGGCATATTCGCTCCTTTCCTGGAAGATGAGGAGGTGCGCCTTCTGGCGGTGGAAGCTGGCGGGCGGGGCCTGGGCAAGACGGACAAGATTGCCGATCATGGAGCCAGTCTGGGCCACGGCACTGACGGTGTTTTGCACGGCGCTCTCACAAAAATTCTGCAGGACCCCTACGGCCAGATTCTGGAGTCATATTCCGTGGCGGCTGGCCTGGATTATCCCGGAGTGGGTCCGGAGCTGGCGTTTCTCGCAGAGAAGGGGCGCGTTCTGACCAAGATCGCCGATGATAAGACGGCCATGCTTGGTTTTCATGCACTGTCCAAACTGGAGGGCATCATTCCCGCTCTGGAGTCGGCCCATGCGGTGGGCTATGCCCTGCAAGAGCCGGAAGCCCTGGGTGATCTGGCAGTCATCAACATATCCGGACGAGGCGACAAAGATCTGGCAACGGTGATGGATTATGAGAATATCTGAGGCATTCAAAAAAGCACCCCTGCTCATTGTTTACATCTGCGCAGGGGACCCGACGCCCGCGGCAACGCCCGACCTGGTGAGACGGCTGGCTGCAGCCGGAGCGGATATCATTGAGCTGGGGCTGCCCCACTCTGACCCAATTGCGGACGGCCCCACTATCCAGGCGGCGGCGCAAAGGGCCATTGCCGCCGGAATGAACACCGATGTCTATTTCCAGGTGGCAGCGGAAGCGAACGTCCCCATTCCCAAGATCTTCATGGGCTACTACAACATGATCTATGCCCGCGGCCTGGACAAGTTTGCCCGGGACTGCGAGCGCGCCGGCATTACGGGCATGATTGTGCCAGATCTGCCACCCGAGGAAGCAGGACCGCTTCAGGAAGCCTGCGCCAGGGGCAACGTGGATCTGATCTTCCTGGCGGCTCCCAATACTCCAGCTGAGCGTCTGAAGATGATCGAGAGAGAGACGGCAGGCTTCCTCTATCTGGTAGCCCGCACAGGGGTGACAGGCGCGAGAAGCGAGGTCTTGCAGAGTACGCGCGATCTCATTGCTCGCGTTCCGGGTAATAAACCCAAAGCAGTGGGCTTTGGCATCTCTACACCTGAGCAGGCAGCTGAGGTTATCGCAGCAGGAGCTGATGGCGCTATTGTTGGTTCGGTCTGCGTGGACCTCATCGCCCGGGGAGAGATAGAGCGGTTGGAGCAATTGATCTGCGATATGAAGGCTGCGATAAAGGCTGCAGCCAGGGGCAAAGGTACAATAGCCCGCTGAATAAGAGCATCTCCTATGGATGAAGGGCAAAGAAGATTTGTGGAAAAGACGAGGAAGAACCTGGAGAACGGCTGCAATGTGACCATTGTCGCCTTTGGCGACTCCATCACCGCCGGCTACTGCGTTCGGCGCGGCTTTCCCTCCTTTTGGAAAGAATTGCTGGCGGAAAAGTATCCCGATGCTGCAGTGGAGATGATCAACTCCGGCACTTGCGGAGATACCAGCATGGATGGCCTAGCCCGGCTGGACTGGGCAGTCCTCTCCTATGAACCGGACCTGATTACTATCAATTTCGGCATCAACGACTGCGTATTGGGTCTGGATTTGGAGGAGTTTGAGATGAACTTCGTGGAGATGGTGCGCCGCATCCGTGCCGGCCCCAACTCGGAGATACTGTTGCTCTCCTCCCAGCCCCTGGAGACGCCGCCCTATGACAGAATGGTCTTGGACTACTATCAAGTGGTGCATAGAGTAGCTAAGGAGATGGATGTGGGCTTTGTTAATGTCTATGGAGCCTGGATGCAGAAGGTTAACGCGGGCACGCCTCTGGGCAGCATGATACTCTCAGGCCTGGACCACCCCAATGAGGCAGGCTACAGGGTCATAGCTGAAGAGCTGATGAGGCGATTCTAATATTTATAAAATTTCAAAAAATATGTTTTAAAACCAAACAAGCTTATCTGTAACTTGGCTTGCGGTTCTTTGCATCTGCAAATGGATTCGTATCGTTCTCGGATACGGTTCCGTTTCCAAGCGTCTCGTTGAGAAGAGTATCATTTCCTAGCGTCGCATTGCTGAGCGTTGCATTCGTGCTCTCGTTTATCTGGGAAGCGTTGATCGACGTATTTGCCGCGGCCTGCTCCTCTGCATAAGCAAAACCAAAGACGGAGACTGCTACAAACAGAATCATTGATGCTATTGCTAAACATTTCATCATTTTCTTAAACCCCTCCACATTTTATTGTCTATTTAATTTTTCCC
>JAQTXY010000402.1 GCA_028688535.1 Methanothrix sp.
GCATGGTTCCCAGCATAAAGTCATCATAGCCCGCGGCCCGAAGCTCCTCGGCCAGCTTTCTTGGTCGGGTGGCCTTAATCCTGATGACCGTATCCACTGGTGAACCGTCTGAGACCTCAAAGGACCTTTCCAGTGGGGCAGCAAAGCGCGAGGCCAGGGCCGGCAGCACGCCAACACCTGGAATGGTCTGAATTTCTACCTGGGGATGATTCTGCCGGATCACTCTCTCCAGGTGGCTGAAGGTGGAGAAGGTGTTGACGTCCCCAATGCAGGCAAAGCCGGCCTGGTCGGCTGCAGCAGCCGCTACCGTGTCGGCATTCATTTGCCAGATTCTCTTCAGCTCCTCTTTATCTTCTATCATGGGAAACTGCAGGATCTCTGGCCGGCAATAGGGCCTGGCCAGCTCTGCGGCCATCTCTCCCGGAACAAAGACCCTGGTGCAGTTCTTCAACGCTGATGCCGCCTTAAATGTTAAGAGCTCTGGATCGCCCGGGCCGAGACTGATACCGATCAACATTTGCCAATCACCATGAAAATGGGGTTTACCGGTTTTAGGGCAATGTCTCCCCCTAAATCGTAGCCCCTTGCGATGTGAATCTGGATAAGCTCCTGAAATATCCCCGCCTCTTTCATCAGCTTCGCTACGCGGGCAGCTATGCCCAGGCGGGCCAGGTCGGCCACAATTATGCAGCCGCTCTGAGCCTTCTCCAGGAGAAGAGGCAGGAAATCGTCGATGCCGCGGGTGCCGCCGATAAAGCATCGATCTACTCTGGGTAGATCCGGCAGGATATCAGCCGCCTCGCCGCAGAAGAATTGGCCGCAAGGAACAGCCGCGCTGCTCATTTGCACTGCTTCCTCCCGCCGGTCGATGCCGTAGATCCGGTCAGTGTAGCGGGAGGCGGCCAGGGATACGGCGCCCGAGCCGCAACCAATGTCCAGAAAGACCTGGGTCTGCTGTATGTTCAGCTTTCCCATGGCGATGGAGATGTTCTCCTCTTGCGTCGCCGTGCCCGGAAGCTTCATGGCTGCAAAGAAAACCATGCTGGAATAAAAGGTTAATGCAAGTAAACTTGGCTGGAGTTAAATTAGGCAAATCCTTGTTTGAGTTGAACTTTAAAGCCGGAGAAAAAGCATATGCCAGCCTCAGCCTCTATTATGTCGGGCGGAGACTGGCCATTTCGGATTGCCATTGCCGCAGGCGATCAATCCTTCATCTCTCATTCAGGGTGGCGGAGAATATGTGCATGATTTGCATATATCCGGCGATTGATCGAATCCCCAGTCCGGAGGGCTCCAGTCTCCAGTGATCGCCTTCTGTTGGATTCCGGAGGGCTTACCAGTTGGCTTGCTGGTCAGCCAGTTGAGGTTCGAGAGCGTCGAATTATTCGCTGTTATCCATGTCCCGTCATGTCCTGCTTTAACAAAGACCCAATTAACAGGGGTTTCTAAGATAACGTACCTCATCAGCCTCAGGTACAAGGTCAGGGATCTGCCGATGGGAAGAGAGGTAAATGTCCAGTTGGCGTGATCGGCATCAAGAAGCACCTCCTCAGATGGGTGTGCCGAAGCATCAAAGAAGCTCATTCCCGCCGGGAATAGATCCATGAGATAAATGGGTCCGAGAGTTCGATTTCCGTCGTTTAAGATGCTTATGGTGTAGTTTATGTTGTTCTCATTTGTATTGTCGATCTCGCTTCTTTGGTAGATTGTTATGTGCGGCATCTCGTAATGCTTGACAGTGGTTATGGCATTTGACCGGTTGCTGTAGGTCGTGCCCAGCCTCTCCTTCACCCGGAAGCTGCCTGTGTAGTCAGAGCTCATCTCCATCAGCGGCGAGACGCGCCCTTTATCGTCAGGTTTTGAGGCCTTGAAGTATCCAGCGTGGCGCATTCCCTCGAACTCTGAGTCTGCAGTCATGTTAGTTCCGTTTCTGTCCATTTCGATTTGCCCCTCTTTCTGGATCTTGGTAGCATAGCGGTATGACTCTTCTACTGATTCCGATGTTACGTAGTTTTTGGCTTTTTCCCGGTCAGTCCATTTTGAAGTATAATTTATGGATCCGGTGCCGGGAAGCTGGAAATTCGTAGCCTGGTAGCTGACGGAGAGGTTGCTCGCATCTTTAATGGACCTGTTCTCGCGGAGGTATCGCAATTCTTCCTCTCGCTCATAGCTGCCGCTGCCGCTCTCTCGCATGGCAAGTTTTGTGCCTGCCTCGCCGCTGATGGTAACCGTGCTGACGGCAAACTGGCCAGTTATCCCCCGGCCAGTCATGCTCACCTGGTTGGTGAGGACCTGGGGCTCGCGGCCGGTGTTCAGGTCCTTGTAGGTCCTTACGAAGCCCAGGCCCTTGGCAGACTGTTCCATAAAGAATTTGATTTTCGCCTCGTCCGGCGCCCTTACTGCTATGGTTATGGTCCCGGAAGCACCAGCAGGCAGATCGCCTATCGTCCAGCGATTTTCAGTGCCGCTGTCAGGCGGAGGCGAGGCGGAGATGAAAATTGTGCCCGGTGGATAGCTTTCGACAATGACCACATCAAAAATCGTGTTCGAATCTCTGTTCTGGTAGGTTATGGTGTAGGTGATGGTCCCGCCAGGCAAAACTGTGGATGCGGATGCGGTCTTGTTTAGCTGTGCCTTGCAGATTACCCAGGTCAGCCCGTAGCTGTCATACAGGGGCATCCTCGATATGTCGCCGTTTGAGGATGTGGCCTCGATGTAATAATCCACTGTGCTTCCTACTGGATAGGCTGGAATCAATGCCGACCATGAGGCGTCCTTTGGATCTGCTCCTTCATCCATTACCATGTTCGTCTCAAAGCTTTGTCCTGCGGAATCGGTATAATG
>JAQTXY010000403.1 GCA_028688535.1 Methanothrix sp.
GATCTGCAGAGCCTGCCCACCCACACCTCTGCCACCGCCCGAGCTGGAGCCGTGGCCGTAGCCGCAGGAGTTGCCCTCGGCACAGCCGGCTTTTCCAGGGATGTGATCTTCAGGAATGCCGCATCCCAGGCGAGCCGTCTTGATGCTGAATTTTCCGAGCGGCTTCTCTGGGTTGGATCACTCCTGGACCTCTCGCCAGAGGACGCCCTGGGCCTGATCCGAAACTCGCCCCTGGCAATGGAGACCGTTCCCGCTGCTTTCTACTGCTTCCTCAAGTTTGAGCCAAAGGAGGCGCTCATTATGGCCGCCAGCAGCGGAGGCGACACCGACTCCATAGCTTGCATTGCCGGCTCCCTTTTCGGTGCAGCCTTGGGAGCATCCTGGATACCGCAAAGCTGGCTGGCAGCTCTGGAGGGAAAAGAGAGAATTGAGGATGCAGCTCAAGGGCTATACCGGCTTTTCGCTTCCTTCTGCCGCTAGGGCGTGGCGGATTTATATCATTAGCATCGTTTGGGATTTTATGATAGATGTAGGAATTGTCGGTGGTTCGGGCTACACCGGTGGGGAGCTCATGCGTCTCCTTGCAAATCATCCCGAGGTTAAGGTAGTTGCCGTTACCTCTCGAAAGCTGGCCGGAAAGAGCGTTACAACGGTTCATCCTCACTTAAAGAGCATCTATTCTCTGAGCTTTGAGGCGCTAAACGGCAAAGAAGTTGCAGAGCGCTGCGACATTGTTTTTACTGCCGTTCCCCATGGCACCGCCATGGACTGGGTGCCACAGCTTCTTGATGCCGGGACAAGGGTCATCGATCTGTCTTCCGACTACCGCCTGCCCACAGACGTCTTCGAGAAGACATATGCCACCAAGCATCGTGCTCCCCGTGATGCGGTCTTCGGACTGACGGAGCTTCATCCCGAGGTAGCCCATGCCAAGCTGGTGGGCAACCCAGGCTGCTATCCCACAGGAGCTACCCTGGCCGTAGCCCCGCTGGCCAAGGCCGGTCTGGTAGAGCGTGTGGTCTATGACTCCAAATCAGGCATATCCGGCGCCGGAATGGAGCCCACAGAGACCTCTCACTATCCCAACATGTCACAAAATATTATCCCCTACAAGCTCACAACTCACCGCCATGTCCCGGAGATCAAGCAGGAGCTATCCCGCCTCTCTCCGGGCATAAAAGTGAACTTCACTCCCCACGTCATTCCTTCCGTGCGAGGCATCCTTACTACGGCCCATGTATTCGCCCAAAAGGGGGCAGAGGAGACGCTGCAGGATAAGAACCAGGTAGCTTCTATATATCGCGAGTTTTACAAGAACGCTCCCTTCGTTCGCATGGCAGACGCAGTTCCCAAGCTCTCCTCGGTGCGCGGCTCCAACTTCTGCGACATAAGCTTTGAGCCGGAGAAGGATAGCGATCGACTAGTGGTCATATCAGCTATAGATAACCTGGTGAAGGGAGCATCCGGCCAGGCCATTCAGAATATGAACCTCATGGCTGGCCTCGATGAGAAGACGGGACTATGGTTCCCTGGCATGGCACCCTGAACTAACCGGTGAAATTTAGGTGAAAGAGATGAAAGTCAGAGATATTATGAACGTCAAGCCCGTCACCGTTCAGGCGGAAGCCCCTGTGAGTGAGGCGGCCCTTCTTTTACGCGAGAATAAGATCAGCGGCATGCCGGTTTTGGATGGAGAGAAGCTGGTGGGCGTGGTATCGGAATCGGACCTTTTGCGCCTTTTATCTGTGGATGAAGAGGAAGGCGGTCTCTGGCTTCCCAGTCCCTTCGAAGTCTTCGAGATTCCATTTCGAGATCTGGTTAAGTGGGAACGAATGCATGCCAATCTGGAGGAAATTCCCAAGAAAAAAGTGGGCAATATCATGAGCCTGAATTTGCATGATGTGGGGCCGGATGACTCCGTGGAGGAGGCGGCAAGCATTATGACCCGCCATCGCATCAATCGACTGCCTGTGGTGGAGAACGGACGGCTGGTAGGCATAGTGACCAGGGGCGACATAATTTCCGGCCTGGGGATGCAGCATGCAGAGACTTGAAGGTGGAATTTGTGCCGTTCCCGGCGTTCGCGCCGCTGGAGTACGCCAGGGAAAATACGGACTGGCATTAATCGCCGCCTCAGGAGCGACAGCTGGCATGTTTACCACAAACAAGGTGAGAGCAGCTCCTCTGGATGTCACGGCAGAGCACCTTGCGGCCGGCGGCTATCTGGATGGCATTATCGCTAATAGCGGCTGCGCCAATGCTTACACCGGTCCGCAGGGGATAGAGGATGCCAGGGCCATGTGCAGGCTTTTAGCCGGTTTTCTGACAACCGATGAAACGAAGATAGGCGTGGCTTCTACCGGCGTCATCGGCCGTTACATGGATCTGCCGCTCATCAACCGGCTCTTCGAGCAGGCCAAAGAGAAGCTGCGCAGAGACAAAGAGGCCAGCACAGAAGCAGAACGGGCCATCATGACCACAGACACTCGTGTCAAAGAGATCGCCGTGGAGCATGAAGGGCTGCGCGTGGCCGGCATCGTTAAAGGAGCAGGAATGATCGAGCCGAATGTGGCTACCATGCTCTGCTTCCTTTACACGGACGCCAACTTCCCTGCTGAGACCCTGCACAAATGCCTCGCTGATGCCGTGCAAGACAGCTTCAATATGCTCACTGTGGATGGGGATACCAGCACCAATGATACTGTGCTTCTCACATCTACCGGAAAAGTCCTAGGCAGCGAAGAGGATTTTCGGGTAGCATTGAGATACGTCTGCATGGAACTGGCCCGCATGATGGCGCAGGATGGCGAGGGCGCCAGCAAGTACTTTGAGACAGTTGTCA
>JAQTXY010000404.1 GCA_028688535.1 Methanothrix sp.
CGCTGTAACGCAAGTATTGAATAACAATGTTGGGCTTATGATGCAGTATCCATAAGGGTTTTCTATCGAAATTAGTGTTCCAGAGCACTAGTGCATCGTAACATTAAATTTGAGATTAATAGATTGGAGGAGAAACGCCTATCACGCCAGATCTTATTGTTCAAGATTTGTGTTATGGTGCACTAGGTGATGCAGCTACATCCAAACAACCTTCGAAAGATTTCTGCATACGACTTGTCATCAGACCTTTTCCCATTTCTTGAGGTTTGCCACCTGGGAGAGCGTCTTGCCTCTGCGAATCTCCTCATAGAGTCGGCTCTCCGTTTTCTTTACATCTTTCGCTCTTCTGGCGACTTCGTAGGCTCTCTCTTTGGGTATGACCACCACGCCGCTCTCGTCGCCAACGATGTAGTCACCTGGTCGCACCGTCTGGCCGCAGCAGGTGATCTCAGCATTAATCTCACCCATGCCTTTCGGCTCGCCGGCGTTCGGCACAATGCCTGAAGAGAATATGGGATAGTTCAGTGCCCGGATCTCATCCACATCTCGCACTGCTCCCTCGATAACTACTCCTTCAATTCCTCTGTTCTTGCAGCTGAGAGTGGCCAGGCCGCCCCAGGGAGAAATGCTATTGGAGCCGCTGTAAATCACAATCACATTTCCAGGCCCGGCAATATCGATCGCTTCCACGGGCTTGGCCCAATCGCCTGCAAAGGTCTGAACCGTGACAGCCGTCCCGACGATCTTCGTACCGAGATTGATGGGATGAATGTTGTGCATGGCACCTTTCCTGTGCATGGCATCAGAGATATTAGGTGTTGAGACCTCTCTGAGGATCGATATAAGCTCCTCTTCCTGGCTTTTTCGAGGGGCTAGACTCACCGTAGCATGGTCTATTGCCTCCCTGATCTCGCGCGCTGATGCTTTTACATCTGCACTATGCACAATGCTTCCGCCCACGATGACTATGGCCGCGCCGCTGGCTATGGCATTCGCTCCGGAAGCCGCATTTATGCCACCAGCCGCAGCTACGGGCGTCTTGACCTCTTTTACGATCTGCTTGAGGAAATCTATGGTGTCGCGACCGGTCATCTGCTGATCAATTCCCACATGAACGCAGATATAGTCCACTCCGAGCGTCTCCAGCTCTCGGGAGCGCTTCACTGGATCGGGAACGGTCAAGAGATCCATCATGATCTGCACGCCGAACTGGCGCGCTGCGCGCAGAGCTTCCTCTATGGTGGAATTGTCTGAGGATGCAAGCATGGCCACTATATCGGCTCCGGCCTTGGCAGCCATCTCCACTTCAGTGAAGCCGGTGTCCACCGTCTTCATATCCGCCACGATCTTGGTTCCAGGAAGGGCTTTCTTCATCTCGCGCACAGAGTTCATGCCTTCGCTCTTTATGAGCGGAGTTCCAGCCTCAATCCAGTCTGCGCCTCCCGAGACAGCCTCTTTGGCTATCTGAATTGATCGGTCCAGCTCCAGAAGATCCAATGCCACCTGTAGAATGGGTTTAATATGACGTCACCACCACAAACTCATGATACTTGGGTAAACAGATGCTGGGTATATAAATCGTATGTTAGTCCTCGGTCGTGATTTTCTAATAGGGTCCATACGGCGGACGGCACCAAGCGACGTTATAAGGTCCTTCTCAGATACATCCCCAATAATCCGGGCGGCCACGGCAACATTGGCAAGAGGTCTCCAAAGCCAAGCCCTCTCACCATTTACGAGGCGGCGCACACATCATGGAATATCGGTACCATTGTTCATCTTTTCAGTTTGGTTTATTCCATCACCTTATCGAGCATACCTTTTAGTGCAGGGCCGTGAGGTCTGAGTAGGGCTCCTGCAATCAGGGCATTGACATTTCTGGAGTATGCCTTGATAGTGAGCCTACATGGGGTCGAAATTGTTCCACTCCCAGGAACCGCAGTTGGAGACCAGCACTATCTTGTAGCGCTTTACCTTCTCTCTAAGAGGATGCTTCATGTGGTCATCACGTATTTCGAAGGATGACTGTGCCCCAGGGGTCAACCTATTCATCAGCGTCTTCATGGAACCTGTGACGCTATCGCAATTGACTGGCGAGGCAAATACGATGATAATCTGCCTGGTTTACCTTTGGGAGATGTCGGGTCATGTCGTCTCCATGGACACATCTTCCCGGTGTCCTGATCATGCAACTGAGGTCCCCGAGGTGGGGGTCGATCTTGAGGTCGCTGGTGCAATAGAGTTCTACATCCGCTCCTGCTTCTTTTATGCCATCCTGGAAAGGATTAAGGATCATAGCAGTGTTCGCATTATCCTTATGTGGACTGGAGTTGATGGCTAATACGTTCATAGATTCACTCTGTTGCCTTTGCATTCACATACATACTCTCGGTGTTGATTATACCCTTCTTGGTTTCTTTTTTACATCCAGAGATGATTCTGACAATAATAACTGACCAGAAAGTTTTAATAATGACTAAATAGTATTAGATAATGCAACACTATCATAGTACAGGCAGCACCCATGATGTTGTAGGATGCTGATTTGAGGCGATAAAATGCATATCTATGAACATAATTTTCGAATGAATGATATACAGCGAGAGATTAAGACACCTCGCTGTGAAGGAGAAGATAGAGACCATCGCAAACATCATAAAAATAAAGATCTTCAAAAATTTAAAAAGACTGTCAAACGACTCAAAATCGAAACCGATGCTTTTCAGAGATTTCTCGACATGCTGTAGGAGTACTTTCGCGATATTGTGATATCTTTATTGAGGACCAGATAGTTCGCCCATTTGGTGCCACCTCCGTAAGTTCTATTTGCAGGTCTGCAA
>JAQTXY010000026.1 GCA_028688535.1 Methanothrix sp.
ACATTGTAAAAGGCAAAGGCCGCAATTTGATTCCTGTGGAGATCAAGAGCGGACGGGCCAAAGAGCCCCATAAAAACCACATCATGCAATTGGCGGCATACTGCTACCTGGTGGAAGAGAACTATCATCGGTCGGTGCCTTATGGGATAATCGTCTATTCCGATGGAGTGCAGCATAGAATCAATTTCGATAAAACCCTGCGCTCAGATCTGCTGGCAACGGTAGATGAAATGAAGAGGGCTTTAAGGCATGATTGCCCCAAAAGAACGCATAGCTACAAACAAAGATGCCTCCACTGCTCGTTTAACGGAAGATGCGAGAGAAGTATGCTTTAGGTAAAAAGGCTACTGTCGAGCGGAACCATTATAAATTTTAAGTCCGCAGGACCATCAAGGATTATCATGATGCGGCAGTTGGCCATACTGGCTATGTTATTGGCTTTATCTTTCATGCCCGCAGCCTTCGGTCTGCCTGACGAGGCTGTCGGTCGAGTGGTGAGCGTGGTGAGCGGCGACTCGCTGGGCATAGAGATGCTGATTGGGGACGCGAGAACAAAGGACATCGACAGCATCAAGCTCGCCGATATACAAGCGCCATCAACCGTAACTGCCGAGGGTAAAGCCTCCCAAAAATTCGCCCTATCTTTGCTCAAGAACAAGATGGTATATCTGGATATCAATGACAATAACAACACTGTGCGCAACGTTTGGAGTCAGCTTATCTGTGTCATATATCTCATGGATTCCGAATACCGTCCAGTCTGGCCCCCTGTAAACAGGATCCTTGTGGAAGAAGGCTACGCAAAGCAAAATGACGACCCCAATAACGAATTCGATCCATCTGCCTGGTGGAAGCCGCCACCTGTCTTTCCACCTGGGGAAAAGAGTGCTCAGCTAAAGGCCATGCTGGAAGAAGCGCAGAAGGCTGAAGAGATGGCTCTTGCCGAGCAGTCATCCAATTCATCCCTTATAGGCAGTTCCAAGTCCAGTTTTGTGATCGGCGGCTCTAAGAAAGGCAGCGTTTTGGAGAAGGACAGCACCTCCGGGCGCGTAAGCATCGGTTATCGCAAATAGTAGCGGTCATTAGTGGTCATGAGGAGAAGTCCTATAAGATCACACGTAGGAGCAAATTCTTAATACCGACTTATTCAATTGGTAAATTGAAGATGAAGATAAGGATAGTCCTGAAAACCCTGGGTTTGCTGGCCGTCTTGCTCGGAATACTCATGGTGATACCGGGCATTGTCTCTGCCATATATAAAGAGCCCTTGGGAGTGGTAACCTTCGGCCTCAGCTCCTTAATCGCCATCGTAACAGGCCTCATCTTAAAGCATTATGGCGAAGATTCTGCTATGGGCCACAGAGAGGCTTTTGCTACCGTCTCATTGGCCTGGTTCTTGGCTGCACTTTTGGGCGCTCTTCCATATGTTTTCCTGGGATTAAGTCCAGTGGATGCGGTCTTTGAATCAATGTCGGGATTCACAACGGCAGGTGCCACCATCCTGAGCGAATATAATTCGCAAGGCTACTGGATCCTGAACAATGATCTGGTACAAAGCAGCCTCGCCTATGCACTATCGGATCGAGCTGCAAGCTATCTGCTCCATTGCACTTCCTCCCATACAATTTGCCTTCAATTCGGCATAATCCTGGATCTAAAGGATATGCTTGCCGTCAAGGGAACCTACTATGGTCTTCTCTTTTGGAGGTCATTTACTCAACTCCTGGGCGGTTTGGGGATAGTACTGCTTTTTATCGCGATACTGCCCAATCTCGGAGTTGCCGGCAGGGAACTCTATTCCGTGGAAGGCCTGGGACTTACGAAAGAAGCTATAACTCCAAGGGTGAAAAATACTGCCAAGACCTTCTGGGGGATATACCTGGGACTGGCAGGTCTTGAATCTCTGCTGTTAGTGGCAGCCGGGTTGCCGTTCTACGACTCTCTTTGCACTTCATTTGCCAGCATTGCTACGGGCGGTTTTTCTCCCGTTGCCTACAGCATTGCAAAATACAATAGCGTGCTAGTGGAAGCTATTGTCTGCATCTTCCTCTTGCTGGGCGGCACTAATTTTATTATCTATCATCAGATAATACTTAAGAAGAACTTAAAAAACCTATTTAAGGATTCTGAGTTCAGATTCTATATCCTTATAATGAGCATATCAATATCGATTCTAATGCTATGGGGTAGGATACCTGGATATTTTCATACACAGCTTCGCTCCTCTATTTTTCAGGTTATCTCAACCATGACCACAACGGGCTTCGTAAACAACTTCGATTATGATGCCTGGTCCCTGGCAGCCAAGATTACATTGATACTGCTGATGCTGATCGGAGGCTGCACTGGATCGACCGGAGGAGGAATGAAAGTAGGAAGGGTGCTTATCGTCCTGAAGTACACATATAATGAGCTGATTCGAAGCCTTCACCCTAAAGCTGTGATGGTCACAAAGGTTGGCGATAAGATAATTCAAGAGAACACCATCAAATCCGTTCTGCTGTTCGTGCAGCTTTACCTTTTGACATTTATATCTGCAACCCTGGCTTTTGCTATAACGGAAGGTGCAAACCCCCAGTTCAATGCTCTGTCCGCAGTCTCAGCTGCAGCAAGCTGCCTTGGTGTTGTCGGTCCAGGTTTTGGCGTCGTGGCACTCGACTTCACATCAATTTCCGCGGCAGGAAGGGCTCTGGGTGTTTTCTGCATGTACATCGGGCGTTTGGAGATTCTTCCTGTGATATTGATGTTCCTGCCAGAGACCTGGAAGAGATAGAATTGGGGAAAAATAGAAGTAAAATGTCTGTTAAGAACAATTATGATATGACTGCAGATAATGAAATGACGGCCAGATGGGAAGATTGCTGGGATGCAGCACCCGAAATATATATGCTGCTCAGGGAGAGCAAGACCCTGGAGAGCGCACGCAATAAGGTAGCACGCTACATTGATGCCAAAGAATGGACTTATTCTTGCGATTTGGGTGATATTGAGAACTGGGATTATGTTCTCTTTAGAGATGTAATACGCACATTGAAGAATATCATCTCACCCAGAAATGAGCGAATTGCCAAAACCTCATCATTAGAGAATTTATGGCAGGCGGCTGCAAATGGCGATGCAGATGTCAGTGACGATTTTATTGCGGAGTTTATCCATTTCTTTAAGGCCCTAAAATTGAAGGCGGATGTCTATCCTTCTCGATTAATGGAAGGAATAGAAATCCCAAAATTCGATGAATATGAAGGAAGAGTTGCCGGCCAGATGCGCTCGGACTTTCTGGATCAGATGGGACTGCGCATGGACAGGTACCTGGAAAGATATCGGTCCGGCCTTGATCCTCAGATAGTTGCCAAACGAAATGATAATAGAAGAAGGATCTTAGAGACGCTGGCCTCGACAGAGGATGATTGGAATGACTGGCGCTGGCAATTCCGGCATGTATTCAAAAATATTCAGGATCTGGATACAATTAAAAGGATAATAAAACTTGAGCCGCGCCATGAAGAATCCATAAAACTTGCCGTGGAAAACCATGTGCCGTTCGCGGTCACCCCCTACTATCTGCATCTTATGGACCAGGAGCCCTGCGACCAAGACTATGCCGTTCGCAGACAGGTCTTCCCTCCGCTAAGCTATGTGCAGAACATGATCACACACAGAAAGGACAAGAAATGGGCTTTTGATTTCATGAAGGAGAGAGACACTTCTCCCATAGATCTTGTCACTCGTCGTTATCCCAGGGTGGCGATAATTAAGCCCTATGAATCATGCCCCCAGATCTGTGTCTACTGCCAGCGCAATTGGGAGTTGACCTCCCCCCTCATGGCCTCGGCTTTAGCCCCTCTGGAGAAGATCGAGGCCGCTTTGCAGTGGTTCTCAGAACATGAGGAGATGATGGACGTTCTGGTCACGGGAGGCGACCCACTGGTGATGGATGACTCACTCATCGACAAGATCCTGAGCAAGCTTTCCGAGATGCCTCATCTGATGAGCATCAGGGTTGCCACCAGAACTCCTGCCACTGTTCCTCAAAGGATTACCAGCGAGCTTTGTGAGATTCTCGCCCAATACAATGAGTTTGGAAAGAGGAACCTTTGCATAGTGACGCACTTCATGCATCCATATGAGGTGACTCCTGAAACGGTAGCTGCCATAAAGATGGTGAAGATGGCGGGTATTGAGGTCTATAATCAGCAGGTCTTCACCTTTGCCAACAGTCGCAAGTTTGAGACATCTGCCCTCAGAATCGTTCTCAAGCAGATTGGTGTTGACCCATACTATACCTTCAATATGAAGGGCAAGACTGAGATGGAGGACTACGCTGTGCCGATATCTCGTATCCTGCAAGAGCGAAAGGAAGAGGCCCGGCTGCTTCCGGGAATATTTCGCACCGATGAGCCGGTCTTCAATGTTCCGGGCCTGGGCAAAGACCATCTGCGGGCCTGGCAAAATCATGAGCTAATCGCCATTACTCCCGAGGGCAGGAGGATGTACTCATTCCTTCCCTGGGAGAAGAATATCGCTCAGGTAAAGCCCTATCTCTACACTGACGTCTCCATCCAGAGGTATCTGCAAAGGCTAAAGGAGAGAGGAGAGGACCCAGAGGACTATCGAAGCATATGGTATTACTATTAACACTGGATCGTCAAGGCCCGAGGCCACACCTAACCAGTAAGCCAGTCTGCTAGCGTTTGCGTGGCCTCTAAAGTTTCCTCGCAGTGAGCGTGAATGAATTCCTCGGGCAGCTCAAGATGCATGGCAATCGTCTCGCTGGCTGCGAGAGACCTGGCTCCAGCAAAATTTATGTACGATATCCTAGCAGTAAGCTCTTCGCAAGGCCTCTCGAATACTCTTCCAGGGAGCATGGCAACTCCGGTTTCCTGCAAGAGGCGTTCACAAAGCGTTGCGCTGTTCTTGATATTTCTCTTTGCCAGCGATTTTCCAAAGGGTGAAAAATCAGGAAACATGTAAAAAGCACCCTCCGGAGGATGTATCCGCACGCCAGCATCCGCCAGTATGCGATAACACTTCTGCCCCAAAGTTGACAGGATGCGTCGGGCATGCCAGAGATATCGCTCGATGGCCATTGATCCTCTAAAGGCTTCCACCGCAGCATACTGAATGGGTGCACTAACTGATGTATATGTCTCACTGGCAACGGCGGCCATAGCTTCCATCAGCCAGTCCAGACTGCGAGGGAAGGTGAATGTCCCCAGTCTCCAGCCACCTGCCCCGCACCACTTGGACAGACCGGAGCTGATTATGGTACCTTCCGGATAGAAACGGGCCACAGAAACATGGCTGCCCTGGTGATGTAGCTGGCCGTAAATCTCATCCGAGAGAAGTATGATCTCATATTCCCGGGCAACTGCTGCAATCTCCTTGAGTTCATTTGCCGTGTAAGTAAGGCCGTCGGGATTTCCGGGGTAATTTAGAACCAGTAAACGAGGACGATATAGGTCTTGCTCTACCTCTAAATGCTCGGAGAGACGGTCGGCGTTGATATGCCATTTATCCTCGAAAGAGGTGTGAATCAGGCTCACCCGTTTTCCTAGAATCTTAGCTTGAGGTACATAGGAGACCCAGGAGGGAGTGGGTACTATGATCTCTCCATAAAAGACCAGTTGCAGCAGGAACATAAGTTCTTTTGAGCCGGGACCTACCAGAACACAATCGGCATTAGCTTCCACCAGGTCTTTCTGGCGGTGAAACCCGGCCACGGCATCCTTGAGGGCCGGAAGGCCTTTGACAGGAAGATAATCCTTCTCATGAGCATGCAGCCGCAGAGCTTCTACAACCGGTGCGGGCACGGGAAATGGTGATTGTCCCAAACCGAAGTTATAAATCTTTCTTCCCTGGCTTTGGAGTAGCTTTACTCTCTCATTTATCGCCAGAGTAGGTGATTCACCAAGGCCGCGAACATTGATATTCAAGCTGACATGCTTTTGCAGGGTCATCATAGATCTCCTCTGTCACATACATTCCGTATTTTCCTCTCACGCCATCGACGGTATAGCGCCTCCTGCTTCATTGAGCACTTTAGGATTTCCACAGGCGGAAATTTCATGCAGGCATCTGAGTTGTATTGCCGACCTATTGAGTCCAAAAGTTGGCGGTTGTAGAAAGATTGCCTTCAATATAGATATAGTTGCTCTAAATAGCAAGAAATGATGCAGACCTATTTATCACTATTATGGGTGCCATATCAAGCGGAATTATTAAGAATTTGAAGTAAAATGAAGAGAAGCCGTCTCGGTACAGATATGAAAAAAGATTTTAAGGATTGTGGATTGTCATGATGAATCGATTGGCTTTATTAGCTTTGCCGTTATGTTTGCTTCTCCTGCCGGTTGCTTTCGGGCTGCCAGACGAGGCAGTGGGGCGTGTAGTAAGCGTGATCAGCGGTGACTCGCTGGGAGTAATGATGATGATTTCCGACGAAGGGACAAATGGTGTCGATAGAATAACTCTTGCGGATATTGCTGCGCCTTCAACAATAACATCCGAAGGCAAAGCAGCAAAAGACTATTCTCTTTCTTTGCTCAAGAATAAACTTATATATATAGATATTAATAATAATTCGTCTAGTAGGCGAAACAAATGGAACCAGCTAATATGTGTCATTTATCTGGTTGACCCGGAATTCCGGCCGGTCTGGCCACCGGTTAACCGAGTACTTGTGGACAGCGGCTTTGCCAAGATGAATGATGACCATGGTAATGAATTCAATTCATCTGCCTGGTGGCAGAAGTCGCCTGTCTTTATGCCGACCAAGAAGAGAGATCTGTTAGCTGCTATGCTGGAAAAAATACCTCAATCAAAAGAGATGTTTTTTGCCGGTCCGCTTCCTTCCCCTGCTAACTTTGTGGTAATCAATTCCCAATTAAATGCATCAGGAAATGTCTCCGCATCAAATGCTGCAAAGAGCAACCTGACAGCAAGTGCTGCAAAAGGCAGACCTGCTTCCGATAAAGTAAGAAAGACGTCCATGTTAGATGCGAAAAAGGTGGCATCCACATTGAGTGCGACAAAGGGCAGGGCCGCATCTATTGCAGTTCCAGACAATTCCACATCATGCACTGCTAATGGAACTTCTCTATCCTCAGGTGTGCCGGTCAATTCCACATCTCACATTGCAATGGAAAATACCACGGCCTCTAAAATGCAGATCAATTCCACATCTCTTGTTGTACCAGGCGTCTCTGAATCAGGAACGACAAAGAAAGATCCAAGGTCGGTGAGCATTTTGGAGAAAGACAAAACATCCGGGCGCATCAGCATTGGATATCGCAAGTGATGCGCACGGGCAGAAAATTAAAAGAGCGCGGGCACTAATCGTTTGTCCGCCTCATGTTCTTCGTATCGTTCAGTATCGTCTGGCCATGTAAGTCCGGATGGCGCTCCTTTGCGGCAGACTGCACAGGCAGCCTCGGGGAAGGTGAAGTATTTCGCTCGCCCAGCGTATTTGCTTCCATTAGGTCTTTTTGTCGGTGAAATCCGGCCACTGCCTCCTTGAGGGCCGGGAGGCCTTTGACAGGGAGATAATCCTTCTCATGAGCATGCATCCGCAGAGCTTCCACAACCGGTGCAGGTACGGGAAATGGTGATTGGCCCAAACCGAAGTTATAATTCTTTCTTCCCTGGCTTTGGAGTAGCTTTACTCTCTCATTTATCGCCAGAGTAGGTGATTCACCAAGGCCGCGAACATTGTTATTCAAGCTGACATGCTTTTGCAGGGTCATTTTAGCGCTCCTCTGCCAATTATATTCTGAATTGGGGAGGTCATTATTTATAAAGATGGGCATTTTTCGGATGATAAAAGCTGACCAGCTTTTGACCTGCACTGGGAAATGGCTTATAGTCCTCTGTGAAAAGATTCACAGTCCCATTGCTGCTGATCAACATCAAGGGAATGGTATTTGCATCATGAAATGGCACCTCTGGATCGTACTTGAAATTTTCCGTAAATTCGTTTATTACTAAAGATGCACCGGATTTGAACTTTTCATCCAGATATGAGTATGTTAACTGGGGAGAAAAAAGAAATCGTCCGCGCAAATGCTCCGGTGCAATTGTCTGCATTCCCCGAACTCCTGTGGTCTCTAAACGAATTTGGTAGACCTCTTTTCTTCCAAATATATCCCTGAATCTTATGGCGGCAAGGGAATTGATCATATCATCGGATGTAAGGGCCATCAAGTGTCCGAGATTAGAAATTTCTATTTCATCTAATATCGATTCGGAAATGATGCTGCCATGATATGTAGGTAGCCCTTCCTGGTAAGCTTTCGCAATTTCGGCAGAATTTGTGTCGACCAAGAGGACGGGACGGCCCTGATCTCTGATGATTGATGCCATCTCTCTCGCCCAGGAATGAGCCCCTGCAATTAGAAATCCCTTTTGATTTCTGGAGGCAAGATGCAAAGTCCTGGCAAGCGGTCCGGCAGTCAGACCGTAAATTGTCACTGTCCCGGCAACTACGAAAAATGTAACTGGTGCCAGCATTTCCGCCTGGGGCATGCCCTGCTCGGATAAGAAAAGGCCAAAGACGGAAGCCACTGCAGCGGCAACAATTCCACGTGGCGCCATCCAGGCGATGAAGAACTTCTCTTGCCAGCTTAAGCCCAGGCCTCGCGTCGAAAGGATAACTGCGACTGGGCGCACTATGAAGATCAGAGATCCCAAAAATAACACTGAATTTGAATTAATATAATAAAAATAATCAATAGGCAGCCTTGCAACCAGAATAATAAATAGAAGCGAAATTAAAAGTGTCCTCAGATCTTCTTTAAACTTGATTATGGGCATGATATTTACTGTATTCTGATTGGCCAGTACCACACCCATAAGAGTTGCCGCCAGCAGTCCGGATTCTTCCCAAATGAGCTCCGAGATTGTGAACACCAATACCACGAGCATAAGTGATATGACCTCCAGCAATCTATCTGGGGCCCAATATTCTTTTATAACTTTTATTATTATGATGGCGCCGAGAAATCCCAAGGAGCATCCTGCGATCAATGTCATTATGAATCCCAGTGCCGCTGTCAGGGCTGCTTCATGCGGACCGGATGCTAGGATGCCTTCTAAGACAATAATGGCGAGAATCGCACCAATAGGATCGTTCATTATTCCTTCCCATTTGACAATGGAGCCAACTCTTCCAGAGGGACGCACATACAGAAGCAGAGGGGTTATAACAGTAGGCCCAGTAACAACCAGAAGCGAACCCAAAAGCACTGATAATAGCGGATTTAACCCCAAAATAATATATGCAGAACATGATGCAAAAAGCCATGTTGTGAAAACACCAATGGTGAGGAGGTTATGCACCACAATTCTTGTCCCGGTCAAATCTGCGATCTTCAGGCTCAATCCGCCCTCAAAGAGAATCAAGGCCAAAGATATGGATATGAAGGGCGAAAGGAGCGGACCCATTAACCTATCCGGGTGCAAAAATCCGGTCAACGGGCCTGCCACAAATCCAAAAACCATAAGCAAGAGAATAGAAGGGAGCTTTAGACGCCAGGCAAGCCATTGGGCAGATATCCCGGATACAATGATGCCTGCCAGCTCCTTTAAGGGAATTTGATCCATAGACAGTCTCACATACTAATATCTATCAAGATAAGCCTATTTCGGATAGTGTCAATATTTGTGATCTCGGAAAATCTGTCGAGAAAATAAAAAGATGTAACTTACACATATTGGCCATCATTTTAAGATATTATATAATTAAATATGTTCTTTGGATCAATTAAATTATGCTTAACTATCAAAAAAAATTCATTAAATTTAACATTTATTGGATTCGTCCTGGACAACACCTGGTTTTTTAGGCAAAAAAAGTAAATACGATAAAGGTATACTACTACTTGGCCACAGTAGAAAAGGTCTATTGTGATTTTGGCGGCGAATAGGTCTAATTTGGTCATTGTGATTTGGCCGGAAAGTACCTCCCTTTGCAGAATTGGGCCCTATGATGAAACTGTGGTCCCCCCCTCCGTTAAAAATAGTGTGGATCGGATTTAATCCTGTTTAGATTTAATTTTAGTATTGTCGCGCCATGTAGGTCCTGACGGTGCTCATTTTGCCGCAAACTGCACAGGCAGCTTCGGGGAAGGTGGCGTATTGCGGCTCGCCTAGCATGTTCGCTTCCACCCGGTCCTCTAATTCATGGCCGCATTCTACCGATCCGCACCAGGGAACCAGAGCCACGCCCACCTGGGTCTGCACCTTAGCGTCCTCAATGCTGACAACCTCTTTTACCTTTGCCTCATGATGATTCATGGCTTTGGTGTAGAGGGCAGCCTGGAGTTCTTCTGCCTCTTTATTGATGGCCTGTACCAGTCCCTCCATGGGCACAGTTTTCTTGACTTTATCGCGACGGACCAGTGTGACAACACCCTTCTCAATATCCCTGGGTCCAACCTCCAGTCGAATGGGCACGCCCTTCATCTCCCACTTGTAGAACTTGGCACCCGGCCGATCATCGCTGGTATCAAGTTGCACGCGCATCCGGGCTGAAGAGAGTTCGGCCTGCAATTGTCGGCTGACTGCCAGAACTTTCTCCTTGTCGCCCAGGAGGATGGGCACTATTGCTACCTGAGTAGGTGCTACCTCCCAGGGCAGGGCCAGGCCGTTCGCGTCCCCATGTACTGAGATGAGAGCGGCAATGCAACGCTCCGAAATGCCGTAGCAGGTCTGAGAGACCAGCTTCTGCTCGCCGTTTTCCGTCTCGTAGGTGATCTCGTAGGTCTTGGCGAAGGTAGACCCCAGGTGGTGCGCCGTGCCCACCTGCAAAGTCTTGCCGTCAGGCATGATGACATCTATGGCAGTAGTGTAATCCGCTCCGGGAAACTTATCCCAGCTGGGGCGACGGCTTACCAGGAACGGCAAGGCCAGACGGCGGTAGAACTCCGAGTACCTGGCAATGGCCACCTCTACCTGGCTTGCGGCTTCTTCCCAGGAGGCATGAACGGTGTGTGCCTCCTTGAAGGATGTGATCTCCCGCAGGCGTATGAGCGGCCTGGTGTGCTTGGTCTCATAGCGGAAAGTATTGACTATCTGGTAAATTCGCAGCGGCAGGTCGGCATGCGACCTGATCCATAGCTTGAACATGGGATAGATGGCCGTCTCGCTCGTGGGTCGCAAGGCGAGCTTGACGTCCAGCGGAGATATCCCGCCGCTGGTCACCCAGTAGACCTCCTCCTCAAAGCCCTTGATGTGCTGGGCCTCTTTCATGAACTCGTTTTCCGGGATCAGCAGAGGAAACTGGGTCTCCTGATGGTCGGGATCTAAAAGCTCCCTGATGATGGCATAGACATTCTTCTTGATGGCATAGCCAAAGGGAAACCAGACGCACATACCCTTCACAGGATAGC
>JAQTXY010000027.1 GCA_028688535.1 Methanothrix sp.
GCTCCATTGGGCCCCACCAGAGCAACCTTTTTTCCCTCCTGCAAGGAGATGCAGACGTCTTTCAGAGCCTTTGTTCCATCTCCATATGAATAGCAGAGACTTCTGGTTTCAAGGATAGTCGTCATAGTAGCCTCACAAGAGCAGAACGTCCCTGGTTAAAACTGCTATGGCAGTAGCTGCAGCTAAATAGATGGCCGCTGCAAAAATCGTCATGGGATTCGCCCCTGCAGCCTGATCCATGAGATCGAGCTTGCCATCGTAACAACGAGAATCCATGGCCACGATGAGCCTTTCTCCCTGTTCCCAGGATCGGAGGAATAGAACGCTGCAAAGCAATGAAAATGAGTTCAGGGAGTTTTTTGCGCCGGCGTCACCCAGGCGCATCACCTGGGCACTGTGGATCATGGCCGCCTGATCCAGAAAGACGAAGATGTATCGGTATATCATCATGGAAAGCTCGATAACCGATTGCGGTATGTGCAAAGTTTTGAGCACGGCGAATATCTCAATCATGGGCGTGGTTAAAGCTATGAAATACAGTGAGCACATGCCGCCAAAGGTCCGGGCGATAAGAAGAGCAGCCAGATTTGCTCCTTCTTCTCTGATGGCCAGATCGATCCCAAAGATCTGCACGGAAAATAGTGTCTGCCCATTGCCATGCATGAAGGCTACCACTCCGGCACTGAGCATGGCGAAGGAGAAGGGCACCAGCAGCAGTCGGAAATAGATGCGCCCTGGAATTTTAGCCAACAACACAGTTATCAGGCTCATAGTTATGGCCACGAATAGGGGCGCAATGGGCGTGGTAGATGATACGCAAAGGAGGATGGCCCAGAGCCCCAAGAACAGTTTGAGACGGGTACTGGTTTCCCGCAGGGCATTGCCATGAGCGTAGTCGTCAAGGAGGTTATGCATCCGATTTTCCTTCAGGCACCGGGACGGATTTATCTGCCTTTGCCTTGGCTAAAGCACGGTAGTAACCTAAAAAATAACCGATGATGAGGCTGCCGATGGCTGCCTGTAGGGCAAAGAGAAGGCTCTCGATCTCACCGCTGGGGGGCTGGTAGATGGACTGAAACCATGGAACATAAGAGCCGCCGGTAAGGTCGGAGATTACATCCTCTGCCTGGCTGTCTGCTCCGCTCCACTCGTGGTTTTGGGTGGAGCTGACGATAGCAAAGGCAGCGATGAAGAGCACGATTACACCTATTGTCAAGAGCTCCAATTTCATTTTCATGCCACTGCCTCCTTCAGCTTCTTTATGGTGATTTGGGAGACCACATTCATTCTCACCAGCACATCGCTGCGAAGCTGCACTATATATTTGAACATCAATGCCGTCACCATTCCTTCCACTATGGCCAGGGGAATCTGAGTTATGGCAAAGACAGCGGCAAAAGCCTCAAAGGAAGATAGGACGCCGCCAACTGCCGCCGGAAAGGCAAGAGCCAGTTGCAAAGATGTGACGAGATAAGTGGCCCAGTCTGCTAAAGTAGCAGCCAGGAAAACGGCCAGGTAGAGATGCAAGCCCGACCTGCTGGCGGCTTTGTAGACGAGGTATCCGACGATGGGTCCTGCAATGCCCATGGAAAAGGTGTTTGCACCCAGAGTAGTAAGGCCGCCGTGCGCCAGAAATATGGCTTGGTAGACCAGAACGATCATGGCCAGGACCGAGGTTATCCAGGGGCCGAAGATTATGGAGCCCATTCCCGTACCAGTAGGATGAGAGCAGCTTCCAGTGACCGAGGGCAGTTTCAAGGAGGAGAGAACGAATACGAAAGCTCCCGCCACCGCCAGCAAGGGCAGAGTCTCACGGCTCTCCTTGATCATCTTGTTCATCTTGTAGACACCATACGCCACTACTGGAAGTGAGAGTGCAAACCAGATCTCCCACCAGGGATGGGGAAGAAAACCCTCCATTATGTGCATTGCTTCACCGCTTAAAACAAAGATATTCTGCCATATAAACTTTTCTTGTCTTATGACCAAATAAGTTTAACAACGGCCGGTTTGTTGACGCTAGTCTGCGACAGAAATGAGATTAGCCACCCGTCTTAGTTCAGTTACTATCCCAGCATCGCCCGATTTTTGGCGTCCCGCCGCGCGGCTTCTCTGATAATCCGGATAATGCCCTGGAAAGACCTTGCAGCCGAGAGTATATAATTATTTTAAATATATATAATCTGTATATTTAACATGAGTCTTATTTATTAAGATAATGTCAGAACAAAATACAACTTCATTTCATTCATAATCGCAGATTGATTGCTGCACAAAGTGTTAAAATATAAAAAAGTAATATTATAATGTGCACAAAATGGTTGGGAAGTTAAATGTATAAAATATAGATTAATAAAATAATAATCAGTATCAAAGTTACCATTAATAATTAATTTTAATAGATTTATGCACAATTTAGATATATTACCTAGTAATCGCATTGCATATTGAACCTATGATGTGATGGCAAAATAATGTCATTTCACAAATCCAGAAAGCAGAATAACGCTGCTGACAATGAAAGGAAGATTTCAATTCATGCCTCTTTCGGTTAGCAGAGGATTATTTCGCTATTATTATCAGATCAGATGCAATAACGTCATATTGAGAGGGGCAGCAGAATGAATTATGCAATTAGTTTGCTAGATATGTGTGAAAAAATGATAAAGATTAATTTAAATGCGTTCGACCAATCGGGGTGTAGATGGAACATCCTAGTGAAGCATGTATGTCTTATAATATTTCTGCTTACAGTCTTGACCGTCTCAGCTCATGGTGACTGCTCGGATCTGACATATTCCATTGCAAGTCCAACAAAAGATTACTCAATAACAGTCTGCAGTCCAAATCCCTCATATTTTGAGGCCACTATATCCAATCCCAATTCTGCCGGCAGCGACTGTATTGCTGACGGCCTCAAGGCCACTGTTACCCTCCCTGCTGGGTTTACATATAGCACCGGATCAACGACAATTCAATCTCCCAGTGGCGGTTCAACCGTTTCTACTGTTGATCCTACTGTCGGCGGCCAGACCCTTATCTGGGATCTCAGCACAACTCCAGGAGACCTGGGTCCGGGTGCATCTGTTGGAATCATATTCGCAGTCACTGCCGATTGTGGAGCTGATCCTGCCAATAGCCAGCCAATTGATCTGGCAATAGAATATACAATGGGCACACACAAGACACCTTCAGCAGTCAGCACTCCTCAGACCATACTTGTTAAAAGAGGTCAACTCAACTTAGAAAAGGTCTCGATTACAACACCAAATTCAGGATCTGTGATCACGGCAGCTGTTGGGGACGATGTGGAATGGAACCTGGTGGTAAAAAATGCCGCTGCAGGGGAAGCGGCAGGGCCGCTTTATAATATCGAGATCTCCGATCAATTCGACTCAGGACTGCAGCTTATTTCCATAACTGCCCCTACCGGTGACACCAGCACGGTTATTACCTCCGGAAATCCGGCCACCATCGCGATACCTGGACCGATAAATCCTGGAGAGACCTGGACCGCAGCAATCAAAGCCAAGGTAGTAGGGTGTAGCAACCTGGTGGAAACAGCCACCGGTTCGTGGGGCTGCGATCCAAAATCCACCTGTACCGACCCGGTTTTCTCCTTCTTCACCAAAGGCAGCATAAAGATTATTCTTTGGAAACCGGATCTTGACATCTATCCTGTCTACACAAGTGCAGGCTCCTACAGCATACCATACTGCTCGTATCAGACGGTAACCCTGCATTATGCAAATTCTGGGGCGGGTTCGGCCAAAGACGTCCATGTTCACATGGGAAACCTGCCATCCCAGTTCCAGGTCAGCAGTCTTCCCGGGAGTACCATCAGTCCTGACCCTGATTACCCGACCGATCCCAGCAAGTTCATCCTCACTATTGGCGACGTTGCGGCAGGAGCTTCAGGGGACGCTCAATTCGAACTGAGGATGAAGAGCGACGGGTCAGCCTGTAGCGCCACAGAAGGAGTCCTCACCATGGAGCCGGATTACACTGACGACTGCGGAAATCCATGGGCGCCTCCTCTTGGATTGATATACTTCTCCGTCGATTTCAGCAAAAAGCCCACCCTGACTTTGACCAAGACTCCGACCTCCTCGGGGAGTAATATATTAAAGCCAAGTGATGAGAACGCACAGGCCAGCTTTGACCTCCAGGTAGTATTTAATAGAAATGGAGGAGGATGCGCTGACCCTCTGCCTGTTGAGATCACAGATACCTACCCGGCAGGCTTTACCGTTGCAGATAGCGCAGGAGGAATTGTAGATGCCGCTGCCCGCAGCATAGCCTGGCCCAGCACAGATGCTGCTCAGGCCTTGAGCGATGGGGTTGTCTGGAAGAAGACGGTCAAACTGGTCCCAGAATCGATTGCGTGCAAAATGTGCACAGGATCTTACAGCACTACTCTTACCGCTCAGCCTCCGACGGGCGTTGACTGCTGTGGTTGCAGTCTGTCGGGCAGCGCATCGGCGGATATTATTGTAAATGGGCCTACCCTGACCGTCAGCAAGACCGCATCAGGGCTTGCAAATGATTATCTCATCCTTAGCGATGTGAGCCAGATAGCAACCTTCGATCTGTTGGTTGATTATGAAAAGAACGATGGTTGCGCCAATACCCTGGATGCCGAGATCGTTGATGCATATCCGGCCGGCTTCACGGTAGTCGACGGGGCAGGAGGAATAGTTGATGCAAATGCCCATACGATTACCTGGTCGAAAACCGGAGCAGATGCCCTGGTCTCAGGATCATCGTGGACAAAGACTGTAAAACTCCAGCCTGATGCAGGCAGTTGTGGGGGATCTTTCACCAACACTCTGATTGCCACAGAGGTCAATTCCGGCCCAGTATGCCCTCTTCTTTCGGATAGCAAATCGGTGAACATAATGGTGAACTGTGTGGGCGGCACACAGTCACCTTTTACCACCACTAAATCATCAACTTCTGCAGATGCATGCAGTGATATAACTTATACCGCGACCTATACTTTCCAGAACGCGATCACAGACTGGACAGGCTATAAATTCGGCGAGCATTCCTCCGGCCCCCAGGATTATCCGAGCGGAGGTGCGCCTGCGACCTTTGCAGTCTATGATGCAGACAACGTCCAGATCGGATCAACCAAGAGCACCTATTTATTGCCGGAGACCGTTTCGGGAATACCAGATTTGGATCTGGGGCCAACCGGCCTTGACCTTCCACAGCTTCCACAAAACGGCAAGCTTGTAATCACTTATACCCTTTACACCACTGGCCCGGGAGATATTATTGATTGGTCGGATCTCACAGCCTTTGACGGCCAGACCTACCACCAGAGCCTGCCAGTAACGATAGAAGCCTCAGGCCCACCAAGCTTCAGTGTAAAGCTCAACATTCCTTCCGTGATTGACACCTGTGGAGAGACTGATGCCTCTATTGTGGTCACCCAGACCGATAATTACTACGCCTACGATATGATGAAGGTGACACTTGATACCGCCAATTACGAGTATGTGGCTGGTTCGGCTTCGATTAGCGGTTTCGAGGGTACGGGGCTTGCAGCATCAGCAGAACCGGATCTATCGACAGGCAAGCCTATCTGGAATTTGGGAGACAAGATAAGGACAACTTCAGGCACGGGCACCATAAGCTTCAAGATAAAGAAAGCCTGCGGCACCGGGCTTACTGCAAAAGCTTATCTGGATTATAAGGATAAATGCGGCGGAACATATCAGAAAGGCGGATCGGATGAGAAGCCCGTCCTCGCAGGCACTGCCAGGTTGATTCTCGCCCTGACGCCGGAGACAATTTACACAACTCAGGATACCCAGACCTGGAGGATCTACGTCACCAACACGGGAACTGGTGCCGCTTACAACACCATTGTGACCGATACCCTGGGCAATAACCTTCAATATGTGCCAGGCACGGCAAAGGCAAACGGAGTTGCCTTGGAGCCAATAGATCCCTCATCCAACGTTCTCCAATGGGAATTTAATAGTATCGATATTAAAATTACGCAGATCATCGAATTCCAGACCAAGCTAACCGGATGCGCGCCAGGTCCCAACACCGCTGTGGCCCAATGGGGATGCGATTATGATAATCCCTGTTCAACCACTTCAACAAGGACTTCGAATGTCGTCTTGAATACCAATTATCAGTTCGCCATACAGCTGGGCACAGCTCCCGTTGACCCCTGTGGAGATAGATCAGGTCCTTTTAGCCTCACCATTACCAACTCGGGAGGAGTGCATGCTTATAGTGTGACCGCTACCCAAAACCTACCAATAGGCCTGATGATAGCAGATGGCATAGATAATGGAATAGCGTATGCAGGTGAACATCAACCTGATATCAGTGTCGATTCGGATACCGGCCAGTTATCCCTGGACTTTGCAGGACAGGATTGGGCACCCGGAGAGTCCTCACAAATATCATTCTATCTATACTCAGATACTACTCCCCCATGCAAGTTTGATCCTACTTCGGCATCTACCTCCGCCAGGGTCAATTATTATGCTCCCTGCGGTTCAAGTGAGGCATACGCTTCCAACCAGATAGACATATCCAGCGCAAACAGCCAGCTAGAGCTGACAAAAGTCCAGATACATCCTTCCTCCAACATTGTTGATACGGACACAGAGGTATCCTGGCAGATCACTGTAAAAAATCCATCCGGCAATCTCTGGACCGCCAGGAATGTGGTGGTCACTGATCTGCTGCCTGCCAATACTCAGTTCGTAGCCGTTCCCGATACGCCCGGCTACGAGCCTACCACAACCCCCTATTCAGGAGATGGGACCAGCGGCAACGAACTGACCTGGAATCTCGGTGATCTGGCAGTTGGAGCGGAAAAGAGCATCATCGTCAATGCAAAAGCCACTATTTGCGATGCCGGGACGAATAAAGCCTCAGTCACATGGGGATGCTGTGGTGATACCAAACACACGAGTACATCCACTCCCATCAATGTCTATTTAAAGACCAAACCGACCATTAGCATAACCCAAACATCCAATGCAAATGTCTGCAGCGGGACAATTTCCCTGACTATTTCCAACACAGGAGCTACCGCTAAGGGGCCATTTACACTGGTGGATACCATTCCAGAGGGATTCATCTACGATGGCGTTTCATCCGCAGCTATCAACGGCAATCCAGTAACATTGCCTCCTCCCACGTCAACCGGTTCCTCACCAGTAACCTTGACATGGGATTTGACAGACCTCTTTAGAGAAAAGATAATGCTCAATGGCGATGCATTAGTAGTCAATCTCAGGATAAAGGATGATGGTTCCCAATGCGGCAGCCCCGTCACCAATCCGAAAAATGCAGTTACCTTCAGCGGCTATGATCTATGCAACAATTTGTTCACTCAAAATAAACTCTCACCGGTCACAGTGCTTGCACCTGATCTGATTGTGACCAAGACACCTCACGACCAGAAAGCTGTCGTGGGTCAGAAGAATTCCTGGACCTTGACTGTTACGAACACAGGAACGGCTGATGCCGAGAATGTCGTATTGACGGACACCTTTAGGTCAGCTTACCAGATCAGCGACCCAGCCAACGATGTGCCAGGCGGGACTATCCAATCAGGTGGATCAGGTACCGTGGTGACATGGTCCCTGCCAACCCTGGCCAAGAACGGCGGTTCATGGACAAAGGAAGTCAAAGCAACGCTGACCACAACCAGCTCGGATATGAACAACGATGTCCATGTGGAAGGGAAATGCGCTTCAGGCTGCGTTTACAGCTCAGATGATGACATCGCTGCGGCAACCTATGTGATGGTAACCAAGAGCACTACCACCAGCACCCTCACCATAGGAGATAAAGTGGATTTCATCATCACTGCCTCCCTTTTGGGCACTGGTGTGCCTTTCACCAACGTGTTGATCAAAGATACCCTTCCCAAGGGCCTGGATGTAGTGGGATCCGATTATTACAGCTGTAGCGATCCTGCCAGTTGCTCTGGAATTGCCGTAACCAAAGAAGCCTCGGGAGAAGATCAGCTCATAACCTGGAGCCTGCCGGACTTTGTCGGTGCCAAGACGGTACAGATAACTCTGCATGCCGTAGTAAAGGATAAGGTCGATGGGGTATCCTACAATAAAGATGGCGACACCCTGGTCAACAAGGTCGACCTGGTTCGTACCGTCTACGGTCAGACTTCCACGGACAGCGATGAAGAGAGCGTGAGCCTGGTGGAGCCCAGGCTGAAGCTGGAAAAGGCCGTCGACAATACCGTTGACAACCCGATAACCCATAACCCGATGTACCATCCAGGAGATACGGTTACTTACACCTTAACCCTTTATCATGATGCGAGTAGCCATGCAGCAGCTTATCAGGTGGACGTGCAGGACACGCTGCCCACAGGCATGACCTATGTTCCCGGTTCAATCAATATAATACAGGGACCCGCCGGGACGGCAGATGATACCTCGGCCAATACGAAGCTGCTCAAGTGGCATTTCGATCAGATAGAGCAAACATGGGTCTCGGGCAATCCGATCCGGCTCAGCTACCAGGCGAAAATCGATGATGATGTCCAAACCGGCATACTGAACAATAAGGTGATTGCCGACTACTATACCAAGCTCAGTCCAATTGATAACCCGGAGAGAAGAATGGAGCCGGAGCTGGCCGCTTCCAAGACCATCAACGCTGCTGTCGCTTGCATTGGAGACTGGGTCTGGGAGGATATGAATGGAAACGGCAGGCAAGATGCCGGAGAGCCTGGGATAGCCGGTGCAACTGCCACCCTTTTCAAATCGGACGGTACTCAGGTAGGTTTGCCCTTCACAACCCAATCAGACGGTGCATACAGCTTCAGCCATCTGGAGCCAGGAGATTATTATTTGCGGTTCTCGCCGCCCCCATCATCGAGCTACGTTTTTACTCCTAAAGGAATCGGCGCGGCTGACACGGATAGCAATACCGAAAACACAGCCGGTGTAACTTACGGCCAGACCGATACGAGAACTCTATCGATAGGAGAAACCATATCTTGTGATAATACAGTAGATTCCGGCCTGTACATTCCTACCTGCCTCAACGGTTTAGCCTGGGTGGATACCAACGGCAACGGCATTAAAGACGGAAGCGAGAATGGGCTGCAAGGTGTCTCTGTCGCCCTCTACCGAAAAGATGATTTGGGAGGAGCTGATATTCTGAAGGCCACCACGTCCACCGATTCAAATGGCGCTTATAGCTTCAGCGACATTCAGCCGGGAACTTATTACGTGGTTTTCACCAAACCCACCGGTACAAATTACCTATTCATAATCAAGGGATCGGGCAGCGAGACCCAAGTCCTGGACTCCAGCGGCAAGACGAGCACAGTCACTCTAACCTCAGGCCAGCCATGTGACGGAACCTTGAAAGCAGGGCTATATCTGCCGGCATCACTGGGCGACTTCGTCTGGCATGATAAGAATGCTAATGGCATACAGGAGGCGGGCGAGACAGGTATTAAGAGTGCAACAATCACCCTCCACAAACCTGATGGCAGCACAAGCACAACCACCACTGACGCCAACGGCAAATACCTATTCAGCAGCCTGGTTCCAGGCAGCTACTACCTGGTCTTCACTAAACCCTCAGGATATAACAGCTTCAGCCCCAAGGATCAGGGCGGCGATGATGCGGTAGACAGCGATGCGGATGTCACCACTTTCCGGACGACGACCATAACCCTGGTATCAGGTCAGGACGATCCGACATGGGATGCAGGAGTTTACAAGTACGCTTCCTTGGGAGACTTGGTCTGGCATGATAAGAATGCAAACGGAATTCAGGATGCAGGCGAGAGCGGTATTCAGGGTGTAACCGTTACCCTCTACAAGCCTGACGGCACCACCAGAACAGCTACAACCGACGCTAACGGCAAATACCGATTCAGCAGCCTGGTTCCGGGAAGTTACTACGTGGCATTCACCAAGCCCACAGGATACGACTGCTTCAGCCCCAAGGACCAGGGCAGCAATAATGCGGTGGACAGCGATGCGGATACTGCAACTGGTCAGACTGTTTCTACCACGCTTCAGTCCGGTGATAGTGATCTGACATGGGACGCGGGAGTTTACAAATACGCTTCCTTGGGAGACTTGGTCTGGCACGATAAGAATGCCAATGGCATTCAGGACTCTGGCGAGGAAGGAATAGCGGGCGTAACAGTCACACTCTATAAGCCCGGCGGAGCCACCAGCACAACCATCACTGGTGCCGACGGTAAATACCTGTTTTCCGGCCTGGTTCCAGGAAGCTACTACGTGGCCATCAACAAACCCGCAGGATACGACAGTTTCAGCCCCAAGGACAAGGGCAGCAATAATGTGGTGGACAGCGATGCAGATACCGCCACCGGTCAGACTGCGTCTACTACACTTCAGTCCGGTGATAACGATCTCACATGGGACGCGGGAGTTTACAAGTACACCTGCTTGAACGGTTTAGCCTGGGTTGATACCAACGGCAACGGCATAAAAGACGGAAGCGAAAATGGGCTGGAAGGCGTCTCGGTCACCCTCTATAGAATGGATGATTTCGGAGGATCTGATGTTCAGAAGGGCGTCACTTCCACAGATTCAAACGGAGCTTACAGCTTCAGCGACCTTCAGCCGGGAACTTATTATGTGGTATTCGCTAAACCATCAGGCACAAATTACTTGTTCATAATCAAGGGATCTGGCAGCGAGACACAAGTACTGGACTATAGCGGCAAGACGAGCACAGTTGCTCTAACCTCAGGCCAGGCATGTGACGGAACCTTGAAAGCTGGGCTATATCTGCCGGCATCATTGGGCGACTTCGTCTGGCATGATAAGAATGCAAACGGCATTCAGGAGGCAGGCGAGAGCGGCATTCAGGGTGCAGCTGTCACCCTAACCAGGCCTGACGGCACAACCAGAATAACCACTACCGACGCTAACGGAAAATACCTATTCAGCGGCCTGGTTCCGGGCAGTTACCGCGTAGCCTTCACCAAACCCACTGGATACGACAGTTTCAGCCCCGAGGATCAGGGCGGCGATGATGCGGTGGACAGCGATGTAGATGCTGCCACCGGCCAGACGGCACCCATAATCCTGGTATCAGGTCAGGATGATCCGACATGGGATGCTGGAGTCTACAAGCTGGCTTCTTTAGGAGATTATGTCTGGCATGATAAGAATGCAAACGGCATTCAGGAGGCAGGCGAGAGCGGCACTCAGGGTGCAGCTGTCACCCTAACCAAGCCTGACGGCACAACCATCGCAACCACCACCGACGCAGACGGAAAATACCTATTTAGCAACCTGGTTCCAGGAAGCTATTACGTGACCTTCACCAAGCCCACAGGATACGACAGCTTCAGCTCCAAGGATCAGGGAAGCGATAA
>JAQTXY010000405.1 GCA_028688535.1 Methanothrix sp.
CGCCAGGACCAGCGTTATCTGGCCGAGCACAATCTCTTCCCCTGTGGGGATGGAGATGATTCCCGGTTCTCTCCCGACTTTGCCGTCCCCCTGACCAGCCTGAAGCTACAGCTTTGCGGTGATCCTTCCCTGCCAGGGGATATCAGCATCAGTCGCATCGAGATCCAGAATGGCCGCAAGCGAAGGCTGGAAGGATCGGAGAGAGTGGTTCTCTGTGATCTCCTGGATCTCATCAAATCCCATGATCCAGACCTTATCCTGTGTCCTCATGCCGACACCTGGATTCCCATCATTGTCCGCAAGGCCAAAAGGTACGGCCTGGAGTGCACCATCAGCCGCAGCGGCTTCTTCAAGCCGATGGCCTCCAGGTCCTACTGGAGCTATGGAAAGGTGAGCCACAAAGAAGGGGCTCTCATCCCTGAGGGGCGGATACTCATAGACACCGCCAGGAGCTTCGTCTATGCCGAGAGCGGCCTGAAGGGCATCTTCATGGCTTCCCGGCTCTCCGGCCTCTCGCCGAACCTCACGGCCCGCTTCACGCCGGGCACGCTCATCTCCAGCTATGAGGTCTTCGAGGCGCTGCGCCGGGGAATAGCAGTGCCCTTTCGCAAGAGAGATGCAGAAGGACACAGGATCATCTCCGAGCTGAAGGTCTGCGACAAAGGCGGCATGATCTTCCAGCCTGAGCCGGGCGTATACGAGGCGGTCCACCAGATCGACTTCACATCCCTCTATCCCTCAATCATTGTGAAGTACAACCTCTCCCCCGAGACCATTCAAGATCCAGAGCGAAAGGGCTTTTTGAGCACCGTTCTCACCTCGCTGCTCAATTTGCGCATCGAGACCAAGAGGCGAAAGAAGATCAACCCGGACTATGCCGGCATAGACTCAATCCTTAAGTGGATGCTGGTAACCTGCTTCGGCTACACTGGATACCGCAATGCCAAGTTCGGCCAGATCCAGGTCTACGAGCGGATCACTGGCATTTCCCGGGAGCTGCTCATGCAGATCAAGGAGCTGGCCGAGGGCATGAATTTTCGTGTCCTGCACGGCATCGTGGACTGTTTATGGGTCATCGGTGAGCCCATAGCCGGCTTCAAGGAAGCTGTGGAGAAGGAGACCGGCATACTGACGGAGGTGGATTCATACGACTGGATCGCTTTCTTGCCCATGGCAGACGGCTTTGGAGCCTATAACCGCTACTTTGGCAGGCTCTCCACTGGCAAGATGAAGATCCGGGGAGTCATGGCCCGCAAGGGAGATACGCCTGAATATGTGCGCAAAATGCAGCAGGAGCTCTTCGAGATCCTGTCCGGGGCGAGGAGTCGAGAGGAGCTGAGGAGGATGCAGCCGCAGGCGGGAGAGGTGCGCAGACGGTACCTGGAGGAGCTTGCAGGAGCAGACGTAGACATCCGGGAGCTGGCCATTCATCGCCGGATCAGCAGGTGCAGCTACTCTCGCAGGTGTGCCGAGGCTTTCGCGGTAGCGGCTCACCAGAAGCAGGGCCTTTCCCTGGCGCCAGGGATGGAGATAGCCTACGTGGTGAAGGATGCCAAAAGGTGGGAGGTGGAGCCGGATAGGACTGCCTCGGAGTTTGATGGCGATTATTACCGCAAACTTCTGGAGAAGACCTGGGAGGAAGCGGCGTATGTATTTAGGTAGGATTTACCGTTTGATTTATATAGTATTACTATTAAAACATAATAAAGTAGTTCGGTTATTAATTCATATGTAATAATCAAATTGGAGTATACTATCATGATGTATTTATCTCGGTAGGGATGAGTATGGGGCGCCCCAGGAAAAACAGAGACAACTTGGTTGGCAGGGCAGGTCGGCAGGCTATAGAGCAGGAAGATCTGCAGCGTGAGTCGCAGAAGTGGATGCGCAGGAAGGAGACGTTGGCCAGATTGCGCAATGAATCGATAGAGGCTGCTAACAGGAGTGAGGAGAAATAAAATGAGTGATGAAGCGGTTAAGTCAAGGATTTGCCCTGCTATGGGTGTGTGCCATTTGGAAACAGGCGTGCAGGCAATCATCCCTATGCAGATAGAGCCGGAAAGAATTGTAGAGGCACTGGAAGCCGTTTTAAATGCCGTTAAAAACAATATGGCAGAGGGCGTTGGCTGTTATCAAATAGCATGCATGATGTCCAATGAAGTTGGCGCGATGTTGGCCGTAAGCACTGATACCGATGATGGTATACCTGAAGCTCTTGATGCGCTCCAGGCTGCAGCTAAGGCGTTTGCCGAGGGTGCAGGCAATGCAAAAGCTAAATGGGAGATGCAGAATAAGGACGTTACCCAGGCTCATTAAGATTATTCAGCAAACTATTTTTTTGTGCCGATAATGCTGCAAAACAGCGCAAAATACCGCAAAGTATATAATTGCCATGGTTCCTATCGTCATATGCCGTAGGGTGGGGCGGCATTCAGCGAATTAGGAGAAAAGACTATCTAGGAGGCGTTATATGAAGTATTCGAAAAAAGCAATATTTGCAGCCATTTTGATCGCCTTGATCGCACCTGTTCTTGCGCAGTCACCTTCTGAAGCTATAAAACCTAATCGTGATGCTAATGATGCCAATAACGTGTCCATCAACCGGACCATAATAAATCCAATGGAACCGGGATATGTCTGGGGAAATCCGCAGGCCATCGATCTAACCAACTTGAATCCGGAAATATTTGAGAACAGCGCATTCAATAAGGTTCCTGGCGGCTTGATGTCGGATATGTACACTGCCAGCATCAATAACTTCCGGAGAGCAGACCCTAAGGCAGGCGTCAGCAATGCCACCAGGAGAGCGGCAAAGGTGGGACTGG
>JAQTXY010000028.1 GCA_028688535.1 Methanothrix sp.
CCCACCAGCTACACTTTTTATATAAATTTATTGGGTATGGTCTCACAGAATCGCAATCTATCTTGAGCCCTATTCTGGAATTATGGATGAATTATGTGCTTGCCTTTTGCGTGCGTTCCTTTATGTGTATAAAACTTCCCGGTCGGATCAGTCCCTGTCGCGGGATTGGTTCCCATCTTGGTATTAATCGTTTCGATGATATTCTCGGCATAAGGACAGATATAATCACCTGCCTGGTTCTTAGCTGTAATGCAATTGCCGATGAATATGTGGGTAGGTAGGTCTCCCATTGGGGGTTGATTCCAAAATTTAAATTCATTGAGCCTCGCACCCATAGCAACTCCGGGGCAACCTCCGCAGTCAAGCAATCCAATGAGTTCGGCGGATGGGCTTAAACCCTTAAACTCATCATCCCTATCATTGAATGCCTTTAGGCAACGAGTGCATGCCACGCATTTGTCTATCATTTCGATTTTGCATCCCACAACAAGAACTTGCTCGCTAATATTGCTCATGATCTATCCCCATTTTTTTTTTGAAACATAATACTACTATTATAACTATTTAAACGTTATGTTTAATAATTTTTTATTAAGTTTTGGGGAGGATTTAAAAATTTTTTATGCCGCTAAAATGGTATTATGTGTGGAAATATTGCGGAAAAGCTAATAGAATCAAAGCAATTTTATAGGAAAGTCCAGTTAGACTATCTTCCCCAGAAGGGTTCCTTCTTGCGCTTGATCTCCAGGAAATTCTCCAGCACCTCGCGCTCGTCTTCTGCCAGCTTGGGCTTAAGCTCCAGTTCCACAATGCGAGCATGCTTCTCGGGAATGTTGACATAAAGGATATCGCCTTCATGGATCTGTCGGCCTACAGTGGGTCCGTCGATGGAGATGGCCACTTCCTGTCCGGCGGTCGCTGAGCCGACGTTTTCATTGCGCGCCTGAATACCCCTAATCTCGCCTACATTGGCACCGTCTTCTCTCATCAAATTGACATGGGTCCGGATCACGCCACCTATGATCTGCACGCCTACAATGGCTGGCCTGGACTGACGGAAGACGCAGTCCGGCAAAAGACGCACGGCACCGGGCCGGATAACCGCCTCAAGCCGCTCCTGCTCTATGCGCATCTTCTGCTCCTCAGTCCACTGTTCATAGTTCTCCAAAATGCTGTAAATTATATCGCTGCAAAAAACCGGTACATTGGTCTTCTGAATCTCGCTGATGGCATCGGGCAAGATTTCCACATTAAATGCTAAAATCGCAGAAAGCAGGGGTTCTTTGATGGCTGACGCGCGGATCACATCTCTTCTGGAAACAGGCCCTACATCGGCATGATGAATGGCAATATTCTTGGCTTTCAGCTCGCCTACCAAAGCTTCCAGCGAGCCGATGGCGTCTGCTTTCAGAATCACGCCCTCGCTCTCTGCATCGATACGCACCGCCTCGAGCTCCGATTTCAGCTCAGTGGTAAGAGCATCTATCTCTTCAGCGCTTGCCACCACGCGAATGGTTGATCCTGCCAGTGCATTTTCCAATTTGGGTGCTGCAATCTTTACACCAGATGCTGCCACCACATGCTTCACCGGCAGGAATCTCTCATCGCTTCGAATCTCAGTCAGAGGCTTGGGCTTTAGCAGGGCTCTGATCTTTGTGACAATCGGCTCATGGGCCGTGCCCACAATTACCGTATCGCCCGAGTTGAATTCACCGTTGTAGAGAATGACGTCCAGAGTCGTCCCCAGGCCTTTCTCCTCTTTTACCTCTAAGATTGTGCCCATACCAGGGCCGCTGGCCGTCAGCAACAGATTATTCTTCAAGAATCTCTGCGCCAGCCCAACCAGTATCATGAGAATGTCGGGAACCCCTTCTCCGGTGATGGCGCTGATAGGCACAATTCCAATCGTCTTGGTAAAGTCGGTGATCCGATCGTACCTATCCCCATCAAATCCATTCTTGTAGAGTTCTCCTACCAGCTCGTAGATCCTGGTATCCAGCGCCTCTGACACTCTTTCGCTTTGTGCCTTAATGCTCTTAGCAAAAGGAGCGTTGGCAACGCAGTGCCAGCCGCTGATGCGATCCATCTTGTTGGCAGCGACCACAAATGGTGTCCTAAAACGCTTGAGAATGGCCAGCGACTCGATGGTCTGGGGCTGGAAGCCCTCATTAACGTCCACAATCAGCACAGCTAGATCTGCCAGAGAGCCGCCTCTGCTTCGCATAGAGGTAAAAGCATGATGTCCCGGCGTGTCGATGAACAGCAATCCTGGAATCTGCATCTCTTTGCCGAAATGCGATCCGCAAAAATCCTGCACCACGCTTAGCGGAACTTCTGTGGCTCCAATGTGCTGGGTAATGAGCCCGGCTTCGCCCTTGGCAACGGCCGTTCCTCTGATCTTATCTAAAAGAGATGTCTTGCCGTGGTCTACATGCCCCATCACCACTACTATGGGTGTTCTGAGGTTGGACTCATCGCCTTTAGCTTTGCCGGCCTTTTTGGACTTATGTTGCATACTGGTCGCGCCCTGAAAGAAGTAAGTCTAAAAATTACATTTCATTTTAAGAATTTAAAGGCTCCGACGAGAGGAGGCAGAAAATGAATCCTGCCTGATCTCATTCGTAAAGCCATGCTTCATCTATTCGCTTGTAGGCCACCAGTTCGCTCGGGCTGAAATGCAGCGCTATCTCGCGAGCTGCAGAAACGGCCGAATCCGAGCCGTGTACCACATTTCGTCCGGTTTCTATGGCCAGGTCTCCCCGAATAGTCCCAGAGACGGCATCAACCGGATTAGTAGCGCCGTTCATCTTCCTCATGGCGGCAATTGCGCCCCGCCCCTCAATCACCATTGATACGGAGGGTCCGGAGGTGATGAAATCTACCAGGTCCTGATAAAATTTCTTGCCCACGTGCTCTGCATAGTGCTCCTTGGCCTTCTCCACCGGCATCAGAGTGAGCTTCATAGCCACTATCTTGAAGCCTTTCTCCTCAATGCGCTGCAGTATCTTGCCAATGAGCGCGCGCTGCACTCCATCGGGCTTTACCATGACAAAGGTTCGCTCTATCTCAGCCAGGGCTTATGCCCCCTTTCTGGCCCATTTGATTCTTCTCGTTACGCGGCCAAGAGCTACGTTATTCTCGCACTTGGCTGAGCAGAAGTAAAAGACCGTGCCGTCTTTTTTGGCATAAAGCTTGCCAGTTCCCGGCTCGATGGTCTTATTGCAAAAGGAACACTTTCTTATTTCCATCTACCTTCACCTGCTGGTAAGCTTCTTGGCTTCTCTGGCAGTCTCGAGCAGCATCATGACATCGCCCATGCGGATCGGTCCCATGCAGTTCCTGGTGATAATACGGCCCTTATTATTGCCTTCCAGGATACGGCATTTTATCTGCGTCGCCTCACCATGCATGCCGGTAACGCCGATGACCTCAATTACTTCTGCCGCTACTCCGTTATCATCCTCCATCGGATATCACCTACTTCAAAGCTGCCACTTTCTGGACGATTTCATCAAGCAACTCTTTTCCCTTTCCGGGCTCCACGATTGCTGCAGCTGCGCTCTTTACGCTCAGGCCGGCAGCAGCGCCAAGCTCGCTCTGCTTTTTAACATAAATGTATGGTGTCTTCTTCTCTTCGCAAAGAGCTGGAATATGTGCTACAATCTCAGGAGGGGTAACATCTTCTCCGACAATAACCAGGCGAGCTACACCGCGCTCGATGGCCTTGGTGGCTTCGTTGGTTCCCTTCTTTATTCTTCCTGTATCGCGAGCCATTTCAAGGGCTTCAAGAGACATGGTAGCCAGCTCTGCTGGAACATCAAATCTTACGAATATTGGTCTTGCCATAATTTAATCTCCTTCCGGGCAGCTCGCCCATCATCATTCATCGCAAAAACGCCTAAACGAATTAGACGATTCAGATTAGAACAGCCATTAGCTCCATATGTAAAAAGGTTGCGCTACGGCCCGAGAAGGGCCATGAGCACGCTTTGCAGATTTTCGAAAGCCACAGGTCCGGATAGGTCTGTCTCGTCACCAATGGTAGAGTAGCTGAGATTGTTTTTCGTAGCGATTTCTCCAATCTTGCTGCTCGCGGCGGCCTCGGGCTGCAGATACCGGGCACTTAGATCATAGCCCGTGGTCCGATTTTTTGCCACATTTACACCCAGGTAAAATTCCTTGTATCCACCGGAGAGGGGCATACTCTTGCCGCCGCTGCCAAGAGCCGCCACCTGCAGGTCAGCATTATCATCACCGATTAGTGTGAAGCTTTGTGCAGACAGACCCCCAGTGATCACATCCAGGACCTGTCGTAATGCGTCCTGTGGGCCAAAGAGGGCCGGCTTTCCGAACACGATGGCATAATCCGTTCCCGCGGGGATCATCATATAATCCTGGTATGGTATTACCAGGCCGTCATAGCCAACCGGGTATGGCTGGACCTCATGAAACTCAGTCCAGGTGCCATTGAAATTGGCATTGGCCAGCTTTTCAATCTTGTTATTGTTGTGGATCTGGCTTGCATAACTGAGGCCAAAGGACTGAGGCAAAGCTGCAGTTGCAGCTAGCGTTAAGTTTGGCGATGCACTCAGGTTGATCCAGTATGCCATGACGGTGCTCTCCGGAGACATCTGCAGGGCATCCGCTAGTCCCTCAAAGTCCCATTCCACATATCGGCCCTGTACCCCAAAGGTCTGCAAAGAGCCATCGCCCGACGGCACAACAACGTTCTCGGTCTGGTCGCCTCCCATCATCACGAAACTGGCAAAGGCGGACAGTACCATGACAATGCCTACAAAGATAGCAAAAGCCTTAGCTGTAGATTTCATCCGCAATTATGTCGCGAGACCAAATATTTAACGTTTCTCAGAGGACCAGAGCGGTTCGTCCTGAACATAGCTTCTTTTCAGGCGAAGAGCGATCTCTGCCTTCTCCAGTTCGCGACCGAGGTATCCGGCATGGTCCAGCCGGCTGACCAAACCCATCTCGATGAGAGTATTGAGGATGTCGCGAGCATTTTTTCCTGCGATGGTTGTGCCGCTGTTTTGAGCAAGTATCGATTGCGATGAGATGGATATCCTGAAACTTCCGCAGCGGTCCGGTTGGTAATTGTGCCCACCTTTAGCCTCGATGACCGTTTCGGGCATGGCTTCTTCAGGTAGGTGGCGTTTCTCCTTCAGGATGAGAAGGTCGAGGCCCAGATCTTTGGGAGGCGCCAGGCGCTGCCTGGCCAGCAGCATCATTCTTGAAGCCCGGGCAAGTTCCTCCACACTTCCTACTGCTTTGCTGCTGTACTCGGGCGTGAATAGGATAGATGCGCCACACTCAGCACCGAGGGCAGCCAGGAGGGCATTGACGCCTACCGTATCGGCATCCAGCAGTTCAGTTGCATTGCCAATCCCGAAAAATAGGGGGATATCGGGGTGATCCTCCCGGAAAGCCTGGTACCTATGCAGCGATGGAGCCAGTCCTTGCAGAGGTGGTTCAAGAATGGGGTCTGCTATTGCTAAGATTCCCATCTGCAAAGCCGCTAACAGGTTCTCTTCCAAACTGATGCCGCCTGGGCCGGGAATGATCACCGCCGGCGTGCCTGCTGTGGCTACCGCTTTGCCTACCTGGGGCAGATTGGCGGCGTTTAAGCTGAGAATCATGTCTGCCCCAGCCTCCAGGCCCGCCAGGATCAGGTCGCTCTTGATAGTGTCGATGCTGACGGGAAGGTTTGTGGCCTTTCGGGCAGTTTGCAGTGCGGCTTTCACCTGCTCTGGCCTGGCATCAAGAGGTAGCCCCAGGTCGATCATATCTGCGCCCTGCTCTTCGTAGTAGCGAACCCTTTCGGTCAGTGCCGCAGGGTGCAGGCGCGTGGCATCGACGATCTCTGCCAGGACTTTCATGCGAGAGCTGCCACCGATCTTGATGTCCCTGATCCGCAGTTGCGAATGGGCTTCCTCCTCCAGCTGCTGCACCTGATCAAGTGCGCCTTCTCTCATATTTCTTTCCAATAGCATGCAAGCCGGAATGGTGCGGGACAGCTCGATCTTCTCTTTGGCAAGATGGCGCAGCACCGCCTTGAGGTCAGCAGCATGCTTGGGCCCCAGGCGGATCTTGGTGCCTAAAGCACGCTCGGCTTCCTGAAAATCAGCGGTAATGGCGCCGGGAATCAGGATGAGATCGTAGCCCTGGGGAGAGGCGGAAAGCAGCAGCTCGGGAGTGATGAAGGCGGCCACATCAACATCGGCCACCAGAACCTGTGCGCCCTCTGCGGCGGCTCTCACCTGGCCCTCGGCCAGTCGGCCTGTAACCAGGAGGATTTTACTGGGAGAGTTATCAATCTCTTTGATATGCATCATCAAAATCTATTGGTATCAATCAGATACAACCTTTCTCATCCAGATATCTCTTGCAGCATGTTGAAGATCAACAGAATCGATGTCAATGTCTTTTAGGAGGCCTACAATTCTATCTGCATTTGATTTTATTATCTTCAATTTCCTCCTCTTCTCCATCTATTAAATCCAGCTTCTCCAGAGGTTTCAGAACATTGTGCATCATGTTGTACTTATGTTTCTTCCTTTAAGAATTATCTGCTTTTGGTTCGTAATGATCTTTCTTACAGATTATTGAAGGAGACTATGCTATCCTCATCCTATCATGCACAAAGATATAAAACCTGAAGAGATGCAAAGCATACAGTCCAAGGGATTGCTAGAGGCAAGAGGATAGAGGTAATGGCGTGCAGCTTGTAATCAACAGCTATGGTTCGTATCTTCGCAAGAGCGGGAATTGCTTTCTGGTAAAGAGAGAAGATAAAAGTTTTGAAGTCGCAGCAAGCAAAGTCAACAGCATTTTGATCACTACGTCTGCGTATATCACTACTGATGCCATCAAGCTGGCGGTAGACAACAACATTGATATCGTTTTTCTTGATTCCTACGGCGATCCCTACGGTAGGGTATGGCATCCGAAGCTGGGCAGCACCACGATGATTCGCAGAAGGCAACTGGAGATTTATGATTCGGCGGATGGCCTCAACTTGGCCAAAGAGTGGGGTCTGAAAAAGCTGGAAAATCAGATAGATCTGCTGGTCAAATTGAGGAAGACCAGAGATGAAAAAAGGGAAGAGCTGAACGGATTCATCGAGGAGGTCGAGCAGAGCAGAGAGAGTATGAAGAGGCTTCGGGGGAGCATCGAGGCCCGGCGGCAGGATATGCTCGGACTGGAGGGCAAGGCGGCGCGGGCCTACTTCAATGCCATCTCCTCCATCATGCCCGAGAAGTACCGCTTTGCAGGCAGGAGCAGAAATCCGGCGAAAGACGAGTTCAACGCTCTGCTCAACTACGGATACGGCGTTCTTTATTCACTGGTGGAGAAGGGCTGCATCATTGCGGGCTTGGACCCTTATGTGGGCTTTTTGCACACCGACTCATACAATAAGATGTCACTGGTATTCGATATCATAGAGATGTTCCGTATTTACGCAGATGAAACGGTGGTCTATCTCTTCAGCAGGCGGATGATCAAAGACGAATTTTTCGAGCCGCTGGAGCAGGGAGTAGGCCTCTCCAAGGATGGCAAAGCTGTGCTCATCGAGGCTCTCAACAAGAACTTCGAGGAGACGATCCTCTACCGGGGCCGCAATATCAAGGCTCGCAACACCATTCAGATGGAGTGTCACAGGATCGCCAATTCACTCATCCGCCCAGGCCTGGAGCTGCCGGAGAATTACGATCAGAACATTCTGGAAACGGAAGAGGAAGAATGCGGAGGAGAACGAGAAAGCACATAATGATAATAATCGAGGTATTTGATGCTGGTATGGGTCATTTACGACATATCCGAGAATAAAATCCGAAGCCGGGTGGCGAAGCTATGCAAGAACTACGGCCTGTTCCGGGTGCAGAAGAGCGCCTTTCTGGGAGATCTGAACCGCAATCAGTCCGACTCTCTGGCTCTGGAGTGCGAGGCGGTCATCGAGGAGTCCGATTCCGTCTACGTCTTTCCCATGTGCGAGGACTGCTTTGCAAAGATCAAGCTCATCGGGGCTGGCTTCGACCGGGAGCTGGTGGCAGGTATGACGATTACCAAGGTGTTCTGAGGGCAAGATGGAGACGGAATCAGAGACTGAGCCCACGGCCATGCGCGGGCGGGCGCAGGAGGGTGCGTGCGAGAGCGCACCCGCGCAGATTACTTTCGTTCTACGGTATAACTATATATCTCCTAGAATCTATCAACATGCTATCTGGTTTGCTGCTGTCACACGATCTAGCATCTAGCCGTAGAAATTTAAGGAGAAGAAAGGTTGCCATATGAGATTACAATAAAAAATAGAGCGAATAAGGTTTTAAATAAATTCGATCGACTGAACCACGGGGCAGCTGTTATTATATCGGATCGAATAAAAGAATTAAGCATAGACCCATATACACCTCGCTCAATGATGGATATCTCACCGATAGCAGGATCGAATCCGCGCAAATATCGCATCCGAATAGGAGCACAAACAAGAATAGAATATACGGTAGATGACGGCGCGCACATTGTTGATGTGGAAGAGATAATAATAACTAAGAGGAGAAATACCGACTATAGAATTTGATTATATTTTGCTGTAATCCATTTTTCTAAAGGATTATATAGATAGAAAGCAGATGCATGACCAGGAGATTAAATGGCAGTTGAAATTATGCGGGAAAGGCATATCGTCACGGATAAAGGGGCTTACCTAGATGCCGTCATAGACCAATTGAGCGATGACGACTTAGAGTGGCTAAATGAAGATTGCCCTGACGAAGAGAACAAGTCTGTCCCTTTTAAGCCGCTCATCTAGTAGTAATATTTTTCGGAAAGATTGCTGAGAGAGATCTTCTCGCTTCATAACAAACAGTCCGACTCTCTCGCTTTCGAGTGCGAGGCGGTCATCGAGGAGTCAGATTCAGTCTACGTCTTTCCCATGTGCGAGGACTGCTTTGCAAAGATCAAGCTCATTGGGGCAGGCTTCGACCGGGAGCTGGTGGCGGGCATGACGATTACCAAGGTGTTCTGAGGGCAAGATGGAAACTGGGACTGAGGCTGCGGCCACGCGCGGGCGGGCGCAGGAGGGCGCGTGCGAGAGCGCACCCGCGCAGGAGATCTTCGTCACGGTCTCCGATGCGCTGGAGTACCTGTTCTGCCCGAGGTTCATATTCTTCGAAAGATGTCTGATGATACCAGAGCATCAGGAGAAAAGGTACAAGGTCTTGAAGGGCAGGGAACTGCACGAAGTACGTGAGAAGGTTAACCGGGATTATGTCCGGAAGAAGCTTCATTGCACTGGGAAGGAGATTTCCGTTTACCTGACCTCACATAAGCACCACTTCAAAGGAGAGGTGGATGAGGTTCTCTTTCTGGAAGATGGGACTGCAGCACCTCTGGATTACAAATTTGCAGAATTCAAGAAGACCATTTACAGGACGCACAAGTTTCAGGCGGCTCTTTACGGCATACTCATCATGGAGCACTTCGGGGTGGATGTGAAGAAAGGCTTCGTGTGCTACACGAGGAGCAATAATTATGTTGCTGAGATAGACTTCAAGCAAAAAGATTATGAGAAAGCAAAGGAGATTGTGCGCGAGATTCTAATGATAATTCAGAGGGGATACTTTCCCGATGGGACGAAGCAGAAGGCCAGGTGCGTGGACTGCACGTACAGGAATATATGCGTTTAGGATAGAAGCGGATTGTATTTATAGAATCATAGGAATTATTAATGAGAAATATAGTGATTTGAATGATTGAGGCAATAAGAAGGATTGGGGAGTATGCAATTGAAGGAGACCTGACCGAAGATGCTTATCTCAATGGAATTTGCCTAAATATTCCTGTAACCCGAATAAATAAAGGGAGATCATTTGAACAGACCATTGTTTTTCTTAATTTTAATACTAAAACAAAAAAAATTGAGCTTGATTTTGAAAAAGTAAATGCAGGTGGCAAAGAATCTGGAACGGAATATTTGTGGGTTGGGAATAATATCGGCCCCAAAGATCAAATGTTCCTGACTACAGATAGTCCGATATATCTCTTTACTAAGACGTTACCTAACCTTTTGAAGAAAGCACATAAGACTTCAAATCGGATTTAGAGCAAATCTTGGACGGATTTTTTAATGATGGCATAGTGGATTCCTCGAAGTTTGAGCTCCTAAATCAGAATGCCGAGCATCTGAAATGTGATTTGATCGCAGTTAAAGAAAAGGTGATGTATGCAAATACCAAAGGGGATCTAAACGAAAAGATCAAGGAATTGAAAAATATTTGTAGCAAAATGGATATTAAATGTGACTTCTCCTCAGAAGTGGATTTTGAAATTGTGAAAGGAATAGTGGAATCAAAGTGCGAAGAGTTAATGAATTCGAATATTGAGGAGAAATTGAATAATAAATATAAAACGGACATATTGAAGAGATTGAATCAACAAGGTAACAAGAAAGAAAGTTTACTTACCAATGACTTGCTTCTTTGTCGAGGCATTAAAAAGGATGAAGTGTCAATTTATACGGTAAAACTAGATGGCGATTTATTAGTAAAACGTCAAGAGTATAGAGATATAATTTATTATGAAAAAATTGATAAATTATTTAATATAAAAGATAAAAATTATAGCAAGAATTTAGCAACAGGGAAATGCTCTATTTGTGAAAATGGTGAATCCTTAGCAACTACAAGCAATGCCACAAATTTAGAGTTTAAGTTTTATATGACGGATAAAATCGGTTTCTCTTCGAACCTTGACGGAGCGTTTACGAAGAATTATAACATCTGTAAAGAGTGTTATCAATATCTCATGATAGCGGAAAATTTTATTGATAATAATCTAAGCACAAGAATCGGTGGATTAAAAATATATATTATTCCACATTTTATTTTTAAGGTGGATGAATTGAATTTGAAGAAATTCTCCGAATCCATAAACGACTCAACCAATTCTATAAATAATTTAGAGTCTTTAAAAGATTTTAAAAGTGAGTTGGAGAGATTTAGAGAGTACGAATCTAATAAAAATAATTTTGTAGTTAATTACCTTTGCTATCATAAGTCAAAAAGCGAGTTTAAGGTTCTAAAATTGATCAAAGACATACCACCAAGCAGACTAGAATTTATCAGCAGTAAAATACAAGAAATCTGCAATTTTGTATCCGCCAATTCGAATTTGACCCCTCACGCCAATCCGATTTTGATCCACCCTTAAGCGACTAATCAGTCTCATCGGGTATAAAGTTCACGTCTCGCTACCTTCGTCTGAAGCTCTTTCCGTTCATGTTCAATATCAATGCATGATGGGTAATCCTATCAAGAATTGCCGCTGTTAGAGTTCGATCATGAAACACCTTCACCC
>JAQTXY010000029.1 GCA_028688535.1 Methanothrix sp.
AATCGCAGACGAAAGAGCTGCCCCAAAAGATCAGGTCATCCTCCGGGCCGACACGGTTAGCCGCAGCCACGCAGACGCTATTGGCAATGGCGTGGCCTCTTTGCACCGTCTCCCAGGCATCATGCCAGTCGCCCTCAGTCGGGTCCTCCTCGCCCTTTATCCAGCCGATGGCTGTAGGATAGAAAATGATCTGCGCTCCGCTTAGCGCCGCAGCGCGCGCCGCTTCCGGGAACCACTGGTCATAGCAGATGAGTGCAGCAAATTTAGCATAGCGAGTATCGTAAACCCGGATCTCCTCTCCGGGGGTAAAGTAACTTTGCTCATAAAAGAGAGGATCATGGGGAATGTGCACCTTGCGATAGGTGGGAAGAAGACTGCCGTCAGCGTCAATCACAGCCACGGAGTTATAGAAGCTGGACTCGTCCTTCTCGAAGACGGGCACTATTATCACTATCTGCAGCTCTTCTGCCAGCGCGGTAAGAGCCTGTGTGGACGGGCCAGGGATGGTCTCAGCCAGAGCAGCGGCATCTTTGCCATCCCTCTGAGGGAAATAGCGCGTGCGAAAAAGCTCTTGCAGGCAGACGATCTGCGCGCCCCGGCTTGCTGCCTCTCTTACCTTTTCCAGGGTTTTTTTCAGGTTGAGATCGAGATCCTCAGAGACTGAGGTTTGAATCAATGCGATGCACACTCTGGACGGAGGTTTATCTGCCGGCATATTCTTCCCCACACAATTATTGGATTGCTATTGAGCGCGCTGGTTTAACTAGATGGCGGGAATTTTTTGATTGATGCAGCCGCATGTATTTGATCACTGTCAATGAGCAAACTGCTTCACCAGTTCCCTGATCGCCAGCGAGAATGAAACGCTCGTATACGATATCACATCGTTTTCATCCGCGTCTAAAAATATCGACTGGCTGGTGTGGGGGATACAATCGCGGCGGTCTGGATCTGTCACAGGTGAATCTGGGGTGGTATTGTCGCTAAATAGGCATTTGCCTCTTTACTTCAAGCTGTTTCACAGGCCGCCTCCTGTCTGGCCAGCTCCTCAGGCCTCCGGGAGATGGCGGTGCGCTCGTAAAGCATGCCCTGGATCTTCTTTCTTAGGGTCCTCACGCTCCAGCGCTCCACCCTGGCCATTTCGGCGTAGAACTGGCGCTGCAGAGGATCCTTGAGATAGATGATTTCGATTAAATGGGACCACGACAACAGTCCAGACAGTGTCAGGACTATCTTGGCATCTGGGAAGAACTCGGCAAAACGGATCATGTGAAACACATTGCTGCGTCGAAAGCCCTTCCCGTACTCCACAGTCAGCCTCTTGCTCACAAGTTCGACAACTTTCGCCCCATACCCAGCCCGGCTCTCGGCTGGCAAATGATTTCATTCTCTCCTGATTTATCCATCTCGCCTGCAGAGGATGGCTTTTCTTCCATTTGAAGGCCCTTCTTCATAGTATCATCGTCTCCCGAGCGAGCTTCTCCTCATATCTCGCCCTACCGCCAGAGATGCGACCCGCATTATCTGCCTATAACATTTGCAGGTTATAGTAACCTTCGTCTCTGCCCCAGTCGGTGCCAGGACCTTAACGGGTCAACTATCCGCCTCGTTCAACCTCTCCGCCATCCTCCACTCCTCGCCCAGATCCACCCCGATATCCATCCCCGGCCCGATCCTCTGCAAGCCTGGCGTACATGATGCACAGCAGCTCCCGCGCCGAGAAGGCCCTCCCGCGCAGCGCCCGCAGTACGTGGTTCTCCTGGGATCGTTAAGTCCTGCGCGTGCTGTCCCAGCATCCCGATCTCGAAGTCGATCTCCCGGACCTCCCCCAGTGACTTCCTGCAAAAGAGCCGCCATGCCCAGCCGGATAGAAGACCGTCGTCCTTCCTCGGCCCCCTGGCCTTGAGCTCTCGTGCCGCAATCTCGTGCCGCTCATTCCTGGCCAGGCCGCACAGGTCCTCGGGTGCCTCCATCTCCAGCACCTAGCGATTATTAGTTCCAAATTTTAGGTAGAACACCATAAATCACTAGATCTTTATTATAATATCTTTAATCCTATATCGATGCATTCATTATTTCATTTACCAATGCTGTAATCCTACTCCAATCTGGAGCATTAAACGATATTTTCTCATTGCTCCAAATATAAGGAATGGAATTTATAATCTCAAAATAGTGCTCTCTCTGGATGCCCAAATTCGATCTGCTACTGGATGATGCACCTTTTCCAAGTTCCTTTGTAATCGTATATGCTATGCCCCATAAAGCGTAATAATAGGCAAATGAGAGGTATCCTGCCACTTGGATCTCTGGGGGGATGTCAATTTTCGATAGACATTTTATCTCCAAAATTTTATTATAATAATTAAGATAGCTATCTATAAATATCTTTCTCTGCTTCATTCCATCTTCATTCCATGGAAGATGCGATAGTGTTTCAACTAATTGGACTAATCCGAATAGCATGAATTCAGATCTTGGTTTCGGCTTTTCGAGATCGATCATAACTATTTCATTTTGGTTTGTAACAATCCAATTATCTGGATGAGCATCTTTTTTTTCGACAATAGGCAATAATTCAATTATTTTAAATAATGGCTCTATCAAATTTAAAATTTCATCAACTAAACTATCCTTTAGATGATTTTTTTGCACAGCCCTTCTTAATCTATTCAATCTATTCATAGTTTCTTGCATAGTTTCATCTCTATCTTCCTCGAATCCTGAATTCCAGGCATGATACAATGCTAGAAACTCAATTGTATTTTGAATCGCTGTATCACAATGTGAGTCATTTTGTTTGATTAATACACTTAAATTTCTACCAGCAGCTCTTCTCATTACGTAAAGTTCGGTCTTATCTAATGATAATATTCCTAGAGGGATTGGTGTTAGAAATTTTTTTAGGTTTAGTTGTTCAAGGAGTCTGTTCATTTGGATTGTTCGTTCTTGTTCTTCTCGTAGATTTTCTTTAAAAATATTAGGTTTAAAAACATAGGTTGCTGATATTAATCCATGAAGATCCTCCGCGAAATAAACATCACTTTTTCCGCCTAATATCTCTTCTCTTATTTCCTGCGAATTAGCGGCAAGTTTAGCGCCTTCTAACCAAAGGTTTCGAGAATCTCTTTGTAGAAATTGCATCCATACCAGCTCATTAGGATAACAAAATTCTAATTCTTGTGTTTTTATTTGATCGATTAATTCAGGGTAGTGTTCAACAATCTCTGCTAGTTGACAGACTGACCAAGGCCATTTTTCATCTATCCTTCCAGCTTCACAGATAGATTTAATACAATTCATAAAATAATTTTTATCACCCGTCTCTTTAAAAAAAGAGAGATTAATTCTTCCAACTAGACTATAGTGCTCTCTCGATTCATGTCCGGCTTGACGAGCCTTTTCCTTGCATTTAATTGTATTATTTAAATTCTCTAATGAATTTTCGTAACGGCTTAATCGATAATAACAATCGCCTATTAAACCGTAGTTTTCTGGAGAATCATTGCCTTTGTTGCAGCTTTCTTGGAACATATGCAAGGCTTTATTAAGTAATTCCTTATCTTTTTGTATTTGAAACAATCTATAATATGCATCTCCAAGTTCGCTATATAATGATTTATCCTTATTACCTTCGCTTTCTGATTCAGTTAAATATTTTATTGCATCTTCTAGAAAACCTTTTTGATCTTCTAAATCATCTGATATATAAATATGTAATTCGTAAAATTTCCCAGCTTTTCGGATTTTCTTAATATAATAAATGCGACTATTTTCATTATCGCTTATCCTCCATCCCCTCTTTTTTTCAATAATGCATTTTTGAGAAAGCAAAAATCCATTGTTTTTAAAATCATGCCTCATCTCGTCTGGAATTATCCCTTTATTTAAATAATCACTAAATCTGGAATTTACGCTGAATAGACTTCCATTTATCTTGCCACGTTGAAGGCAAACACGACCAAAATGACCTAAAAATGAGGGATCTCTAAATCCTACATCGTATGCTTTTTGATCATATTCTATAGCATTTAAAATGTCTCCAGGAAGTTTTGAGATCTTGTATTTGATATGATAATTGCCTCCCAGCAAACCATAGTATTCCGATAGGGCCTTACTATCCATAGACTTATTTTGGCTAAGTCGATTCTCTAGAATATTAATTGCTTTATCAATTAAAGAGAGAGCTTCTTTTGGGTCCTCTATAGAAATCATTTTTGCTAGCTCTCGATATACTTTTGGTAATATACCTATCCTTGTTTCCTCCGGATTTAATAATTTGTTTAACTCATTTGCCTCTTCTAGCCATTTTATGGCGCTTTTTAGGTCATCTATAGAGCCAAGCTTAATGCCACGACTTCCAAGTATCATACCGATATAATATTTGATTTCGAAATCTTCGGAGGGGAGGCAGCCCAAATAGGAATTAAGAGCAACCTCATATGCATCGAGAGCGTGCTTCTGCGATTTTTCATCAAATAATATATTTCCTAACTTTTGATATATCATTCCACGCTGTTTAAGATGATCTTTATTATTTTTGTCATCTGAATTATGGTAGATATCATTTAATTCCTTAGCTCCCTGTAAATCGGATATATTTCCACATTCTGAGAATCGCTCGATCAAAGCATGGGCAAGTGTATGCCTCCATGTAGGATTACTCTCATTTGCAATGCGGAGATTATTTATCGCCTTATCTAGCAAAAGGATTTCTCTCTTGGTAGACCAAATCCATAAGTATGCCTGCCCCTGACGACCTAAGGCTGCATTCTCTGAATATTTTGTTAAGCCTTTTGGTAATTTAAAATATTCGTCATAAAGATATATCGCTTTTTCCAGATTGTATACGCCTTCAGCATCTTTGTTAGTTAAAGTATAATATATACCAAGATTTAGATGACAGGGAGCCAAATTAGCTATTACATTAGGATCTTTTGGTGTCTGCTTGTAGGCTCTTTCCATTTTCTCTAATGCTTTAAAGTATAACTTAAAATCTTTATTTATTTTTGCAATCTCTTGGTATGCATTCCCGAGGTAAATATAATGATCTGTTGTTTTATCAAATGATTCATCCAATTCGAAGTTATCAACTGCAAGGAATAAGTGACTAAGTTTCTCCTCAGTAGTTAGGCTTTGGGTGATGCCTAAAAAATAATGACTAGTGCCAACCATTTTATAATTATACGATATATTTATAGTATTGTTTATTTTACGTGATGTCATTAAATGGCAAATGCAATTTTCATAATACTGTGCTGCAATATCCGAATTCGTATTATTAAGGCTTTTTGCTATTTTAAATTCTGAATTTCCAAGATAACTGCTAAATATAAATTGAGTAAATTGTAGATTTGCCGATCCTTTACTTTTTTCTCTAAATATCTGCGAAAGAACTATTGTATCATTCTGATTTAAATTTAATAGATGTGGGTATAAAATGCCCTTACAAAATATCTGCAATAAATGATTCTCTTTAAAATTTTTCATTATGGGCATAAACACTTTCCATAACTCATAAATATCGTTAAGCATAAAGGTTCTTTCATTTTCGTTCTTGGAATCGTTTGGCCCATTCATAACGGAGCTAATAAGATCAAGATTAACGCCATTTGAGAGAAGAATACTAGCTAAATTGCTTGTTTCATCATCGGTCAGATCATGCTTATACTTGCTAGAAAAATAAGTTCTAATTACCTGCTGGAGGTATTCATTATAGTACATCATTGAGGTATCCAACTATTGTAGTCATTGAATTTTTTTTCAATTTTTCCAGTTATTTTATATATCTGATAATCGTATAAATATGGCTTAAACTTTGAATTTTATGCTGAATATATGCACTTTCGTGGATATTGCTCATATTAGCCACCTAATCAAATAATTAAACCAAAGAATTGGCATCCACTTCATAACCTGCCTGTTTTAAAATGCGTAGAATTTTTACCGCTTCATCTTCTAGATCATCGAACTTCTCGTAGATAACTCCCTTCAAATCAGATGGAATTTCGATTTCTTCTTTAACGAGAGCACACGTTCTTTCTCTGCCCAATTTGCTAATCAAAAAACCATGCTCAAAAATGACATTTTGCCTCGCCCTAGGTCTCTGAGTTTCTCCCGAAAGGCCGCCTAAGTCGTCCGGTGTATAAATAATAAAACTAAATCCGATATCAATAGTATCTCGTTCTAATTTTTCTATTACCGAGAGACTCTTACTTGGCTCTCTTTGAAGCACTATAGGCTCAAAATGCAATTTTTTGAGGATAGACACAAGTGTATCCCGCGAATGATAATCCCTTCCGTGAATGATAAAAACACGCCTTGGAAAGCGATTATTTTCAAGCAAATCGATAATACGAAACATCTCATCGATAAATTTATCAGGGGAAATATTCAGATCCTCTGTAAATTCTGTATCATTGCTTTTAACATAATTATAATTTGTTGGTCGTTTTTTCCAGGTCTCAGCTGAAGCGCAGGGTATGGAGCCTGCTACGAAAACAGGTTTGCCTGCCAAAAAAGCCTTTTGAATACTATCAGATGTTCCCTTACCGCCCCCTATTGCAATTAGCGCGTCAGCTTTTTTAACAAAAAATGTGCGCTCTTCAAACCACCAGCGTTGGGTTTCAAATCTAAATACTTTTCCCTCTGACGGGATATCATTATAACGGTCAGGCAGGAGGTAGATTAAGCTTTCTTTTGAATCGCGATTTGCTTTAGCAGATAATAAATGAATATCTTCTGCGATAAGTTTATCATAATATCGATTTGAAGTGAGTATCAATTGATGATTACTATTTGCTAATCGCTTTGCTAGAGCGTGACAGTAAGCGGCTACGATCTCCTTAGTTATAGGTGGATCTCTGCCTTCACGCCATCCCCCTTGGAATAAGATTTTCATTCAACCGCCATGCTTAGCTTTTTATATAATTTTGACATTTTGTTCCTAATTGGATTCAACTTTTGCTTATATAAAAATTTCGCTTGGCTCAACGTTGATACTAAATAACCACATTCAATTAACTTGACTTATCCAGATTACATTTAAAGATTAGCTCTTCAAGGGTACACTAAATTATACTATAAAAACATAAATCTTCATTCATTAAATTTTAGGGGGCAATGAATGAAGTTTGAGCTATGCGAAAAAGAGCTAGCCAGAATTTTAATGTATTTTGCTATAATTTACTAAAGTTATAAATCTTACTTTGCAACAAAGACACGTAGTGTTGAAACGGCAGCATCCCAGTATTCACAAGGATTGCTGCTTCAACAAGGACGTGGCAACATGACCAAGTACGCAAATAATGTTCAAGGCGCTAGCGCTCGCCGCTTTCAATATTTCATCTCCGAATCACCATGGGAATACAGACCTATGGTAACCCAAATTCAACGTGATGTCATGGAGCATATCGGCGATGCGCGAGATGGAGCGATACATATAGATGAAACCGGCTTCCCCAAGCAGGGCGAGAATTCGGTAGGGATCAAACGCCAATACTGCGGTCGTCTTGGCAAAGTAGACAACTGCCAGGTAGCTGTATGTTTAGGTTACACAAAAGGCTCAATGCGTACTCTTATTGATACGGAGCTATATGTTCCGGAAGACTGGGCAAACGATCAATCTCGTAGAGAAGAATGTGGTATCCCCGAAGATCTGAAGTTCAAGACAAAGGCCGAAATCGCTCTTGAGCTGATGCGTGGTGCGCAATCCAATGGAGTATAATTTGGCTGGGTTGGCATGGATACCTTTTATGGAAGGCAAACATCTTTGCTTAAAGCCATTGATTCGGATGGAATCGTGTACATGGCAGACATTCCATCAGATACTCGTGTCTGGCAAAATCATCCAAGAATTGGAATACCTGAAAGAAAAAGCAACCGTGGTCGCATTCCTACTGAATCGAGAGTTCTGGATGATGAACCATCTCCGACTGAAGTGAGGATGATCAAAGACGAACTTGATCCATCTCAATGGGTTCCTACTTTTGTCAGAGACACTGAACGACGAGAATTATGGTCTAGGATCGCTTGCTTGCGTATCTATGCGGTTGAAGACAAGTTGCCCGGCAAAGAACAATGGCTGATAATCAGGGTAGATGATAGTGACGGCGCTACAAAATATCAGTTATCCAATGCACCACTTGACACAACTATCGACAGATTTGCCCAGATGTCCTGCAGCAGGTATTGGATCGAAAGGGCGTTTGAAGATGAGAAGGGACTTGCAGGTTTCGCTGACTTTCAAGGCAGAAACTGGTTAGGGTGGCATCATCACATCACTATGGCGATGTTTTCCATGATGGTGATGATGTTCATCTGCATCGAGTTCGGTCAATTTGCCGATCTTTTGACCGTCCAGGATATAAAACTTATCTACGAAAAATCATTTACAAGGAAACAATTCAGCAATAATGATGTGCTTCATCTCCTTAAAAAGAGACATAAAGCAAGAGAGGCTGCAAAAATATCACACCATCGGGTAAAATCTCATTAGTTAAATACTTGAGCAGAGACGGCATGATGGCCTAGTGGAAAATGCTGCTTTTATAATAATATAATATTCTCAATAGTCTTATTGAGGTATTTGGCGTGCTGTAAACTATTTAAAATCCCTAAAATAATGTAGTTGAAATCTTTGGAGCGTCATTCAGATAAGCTGGAAATTCTAATCTGGATAAGTCAAGTTAATATAACTATTTAGATCCCTTGCAATATTACTTGTAATTTTGTGCGTATTTCCCATCCACGCACCAATCGTGTAATCTGCATGAATCCACTCAACTATCCTGGCTTATATCATGAAATTGATATTTGATGACATCAACATCAGCCAGGATTGATGGAGAAAATCGCCTAGTCAAGCAGCAGCTTATCCCCTCACTTTCGACCCGCCCCCTTGATCGCCCTCATATCCCCGCAGCCACCCTTCCCTTATCATGGATACGAATTTCTCCCCACCTTCTTTGCCCATGTGGAGATGCTGGCCGGCGCCATCAACAGCCACCCGGAATTGCAGCCACAAGACCCTCTTCATCTGCGGCAACTACTCCCGCATCCTCAGCCGGCTAAACCGAAAATCACGGAACTGGATGTGCGCCGCGCCTTCACATCGGCTTTCTTCCCACCATCAGGGCAATGCAAAGGTACTGCCAGAGCACATTGACCTGCACAAATCCCGCTCGCCTCCACCACTCTTCCTTCTCTGCTTTGCTGGCGTAGTAGTGTGTCTCTCTCTCGCTTCGCAGCCGGGCCACGAATTCGGAGAGTTGTGGATCAACTGTTTTACGCCGCTCCTCCATCTCTTCAATGAACCATTCTTGCATGTCGCTTCCCGCTTGCGAGTAGCCTTCTGCAGCCAGGAGCCAGCCGCCGGGCTTGAGCAGCCGGTAGCATTTGGCAATGGCCGATTTGTAGAGATCGAAGGGCAGGTGCTCCAAGACCAGGGTGGAGACTATGGCGTTATATCCTTCACCCGCCTGTCCCAGGCCATCGATGCCCTCATCCCAATCGCTTTTTGCAATGTCTGCCACCTTGCAGCCCAAGATGGCCTTCGGGTAAGCGCAGGAGATCTTCTCTGCCGCCACCTGCACCATTCTTCCCGAGCCGTCGATGAGATAGACTCTGGCCGAAGGCATCTTCCGCAGTACGGCCAGAGCGGCATTGCCTGTTCCGCAGCCCAGATCGATGATCCTTGCATTTTGTGGTAGGTAGCGCTTGCAGGCTTCTGCTGCAAGGTCGAGCATCTCTTGATAGCCGGGAACCACCGCAGACTGGTAGAGGTCGTAGTCCCTGGCGTGTTTGTCGTAGCATGAGACGGTATAGTCCACTTTCATTGCTTCTTGTCTGTTGTTATCATTATTTATATTAGCTGCCAGTAAACCAGTACGTTCAGCACCGTCAGCGGCACCCCTACTCTGGCAAACTCCAGGAAGGTGAGCGTCTCGCCGCTCTTCTCAGCATTCTGGATGATTATCACATTGCTCGCCGCTCCTAAGATGAAGAGATTCCCGGCAATAGTGCTTCCCGCGGCCAGGGCCATGAGAGCCTGCGAAGATGGATTGACCAGCAATGGCTGGCAGAGGGCCACCAAGGGCACATTGGAGATGAGCTGGCTTAAGAGGACGCTAAGAGCCAGAATAGTGGGAATGGAAGCCAGGTCTGCCTCTGATCCGGCCAGAAGAGACTGAAATATCCCCGAACTCCAGACCGCGTCCATGAGAACGAACATGGCAGCAAAGAAAACCAGTGTGCTCCAGTCTATGCCTCTCAAGACACCGTATCTCATGCTGCTGAAAAGAAGAATGGGCAGTGCTGAGATAAGAGCGATGTAGGTCAGCCGAAACTCGTCGCCAACTCCCAAGAAAACAGCAATCATCTTGGCCAGGATCATTGCGAATAGTAGAATAAGGGATATGCGACAGAGACGGGCTAATGCCGGATCGGAGATCTCTTCTTGGCAGATCTCCAGGGTTCTTTTAGAAAACTGCTCTTTGTAGAAGACTCTGAGCAGCAGATAGGCCAGCAGAAGATTGGCAATGGTAGGCAGCAGCAGGTAATGCAGAAAGACGAGAAATGGATTGGACAGATCCGAGTTGACGGCGATGAGCAGATTTTGCGGATTGCCGATGGGACTCATGGCGCTGCCTATGGTCACGGCAAAGGCCAGGGTTAAGAGCATGAGCTTGGGGTCAATTTTGAGCGTTCGGGCAAAGTAGAGCATGAGCGGCGTGCCGATGATGGCCAGGGTGTCATTCATAAGCAGTGCCGAGAGAAAGCCCATAGCAAAAAGAATGAGAAGCAGGAGCTGATCGAGATTGTGTGCCCGGCAAAAGAGTCGGTTGAAAATGAATAGGAGATAGCCGCTCCTCTGCATTGCCTCCCCAATCACAAACATAGCTCCCAGAAATACCATCACATCCAGATTTATAGCATGCAGGGCATCCGCAGGCGAAATCTGGCCGGTGAGAAAAACCACCGATGCGCCCAGCAGCATAATCTGCCAGATGGCAAGGCTATTCTTGCCCATCTGTCTGATGGCTATGAGGATCAGAACCATAGCCAAAGCCAGGATAGAGATATTGGCATGATATAGGGCTTCGAGCATCGTAAGATCCCGAAATTCACACAGATAGACTTATAGTTTTCCCAGAGTCATCAGGCCTTTGAATATGCATTAATTGTAATATATATTCCTGACCGACATCCTTATAGCATGCTATATTGTTACATGCTACCACACATCATAATAAGCAGCGATAGAATTGGTGGTAAGCATGCTAGGCATTGATGATCCTTGGATTTGGGGCGTCTACCTTCTTTGCATTTTCAGTGCACTGTTGTGTCTGATTTAT
>JAQTXY010000406.1 GCA_028688535.1 Methanothrix sp.
CCGGTGCCATGGTGCCTGCGGGCCTGGGAGAGTTCATTGCCTACCTTCTGCGGGAAAGAAAGGTAGATTGCCTGGTAAGCACGGGAGCCAACTTATTTCACGACCTGTGTGAAGGACTGGGTATCGTCCATTACCAGGGCAGTGCTTGCGCAGATGATGCCTACCTCAATGAATGCAAGATCGACAGAATCTACGATGTATTCGTATCTGAGATCGAGCTGCACAAGGCTGACAATCACATATCCGACTTTGTGAAGAGGCTGGACACGACCCGACGCTACTCATCACGCGAATTGATGTACATGGTGGGAAAAGACCTGCCCGATACCACCATCCTTGGCGCAGCTCATAAAGCAAAAGTGCCCATCTTCGTGCCGGCCTTCGGAGACAGCTCCTGGGGAATAGGTATGGTCATGGCTCTGCGCGAAGGGCATAGCGTCATGGTCGATGGCATCAAGGATGTGGACGAGATCACCCAGATGGTGGAAAAGTCCGCTCAGACGGGTGTAATTTACATCGGGGGAGGCGTTCCCAAGAACTTCATCCAGCAGACGGAGGTCATAGCTGAATTGATAGGCGATTACTCGGGCGGTCACAGCTATGCCATTCAGTATACCGCTGACGCCCCTCACTGGGGAGGCCTGTCAGGCTGCACTTTCGAGGAGGCGGTCTCCTGGGGCAAGGTCAAGAAAGAGGCAAGCAAAGTGCAGGTCTTTTCCGATGCCACTATCACCGTGCCCCTCGTGGTGCAGGCTCTGCGAGAATCGGGATATAAGCGAAAGAGCGTTCCCTCCTTTGACTGGAAGGAAGAAGGTCTGACTCTGAAGTACGAGAAGATATAAAAGCGGATCGCATCTGCAGTAGCAGCGCGCCAAATGCGTGCTGCTCGGAGCGGCATTACGTTTTATCTTTTTTTCATGTTAGTTAAATTCTTAATAAATTATCTTTCGTGTAATTTCTTTTGCTATTGAATTTTGTTTAATATAAAATAAATTTTCAACCAAAGTTATTTATATTAGCACGGGCCAAGATTCATCACATAAAGAAAATAGAAATAAGGGGATTTATTATGTACAAGGGGTGGAAATTTCCTATTCCGTGGGCAATGCTCAAGACGACATTGATCATGGTGCTACTCTTGACCATGTTATCCTGCGGTCAAGAGCCATGTAGCGATTCTGATCAAGACTGCAAACCCTTGTGGAGTCTGCAGGCGGGAGATGAAGCTGCTCTAATCCAGGCATCAGACGGCTTCGAAAACGATCTCTTCAGCCCAAATATCATTGAAACTGCGATGGTCGCCTTTGAATTCCAGAATCAATCAGATCCGCAGAAGAATCTGAATATTATAGCCAGAAATGATTCCGCTAGTATCATCGAGCTTTCTGCCAATGATATCAGTAACGATCTGCTCAGCTATAAGATCATTGGCCTGCCTCTTCATGGAAACATCAGCGGAACAGCGCCCAACCTGATGTATAAGCCAGATGCCGGCTATACGGGCAATGATTCGTTGGCAATCATTGCATCCAGTGTATCGGGAACGGAAAAGAATGTCACTGTTTCAATTGATGTTGTTTCGCTGCCCCACCCACCAAATGTGATGATTCGCAGCCCGCGAAATGGGGACATATTTACCGCCAATCCCGGTCAGACAGATGTTACTATACCTATTCATGCCACATCTACTGGTGATGTTCAGTCGATCGCATTTTATGATAACTCCAAACTAATAGGATCAGGGAGCTGCGAAGATGCCAGTGGAAACTGCCCTGTCACGATATTTTCCCAGCTAAATATAGGAGCTCATGTCCTGACGGCAAGAGCAGTCTCTGCTAAGCTGGGAAATAGCTGTCCATCACTTCCTGTTACTATATTCGTCAATCCTTCCCAGCCAGTTGTAAGGATTACCAGTCCTCTTGCTGGGCAAATATTCGCCGTTCCGAAAACTATCACAATAACTGCTGAGGTAACTGACAGCAATCCATTGAAATGTGTTGAGTTCTATGCAAATTCGCAGATGATCTGGAGTTCAACGGAGAGCAAGTCGACCTATAGATACGATTGGATTGACGCCAAGCCAGGTGTCTATAACATTGCAGTTAAAGCCATAGACAGCAAGGATTCTATTGCTATATCCAGGCCAGTGCTTATTGTTGTGGTTCCTGAAAAGCCTTTGAGCAAATCCGATCTCGCTCTGACCATTAGCTCCACATCAAATCCTGCACCAATAGGCGGACTATTCAATTATGTGTTGACTGTGACCAACAGAGGACCCGACAGCGCAACCGATGTCATAGTGCAGGATTTCCTGCCTCCGGAATTGACGCAGAGTCCCACAACGGCCAGTCAGAGCAGCTCCGGCTCGAATTCCGTGGTCTGGGAATTGGGCGACTTGACCAAATATCACAGCGCAAGACTGGTACTTAACGTACGAGTCCGGCCAGACGCAAAACCGGGACAGATAGCCAATACCGCATATGTGTGCGGAGCTGAGGTGGATCCAGACAACTCAAACAATCATGCTACAATGTATACAAAAATAGAAGAGGGCCTGGCGACGGTATCTGAAGCAAATACCACAGAGGTTGCTTTCGCGGATGCCAATGCCACAGTGATTGCGCCAATTGATGCGAACGCTACGGAAATTGTGCTAATTGATGCCAATGCCACGGTAATTGTGCCAATTGATGCCAATGCCACTGAGGTTGCTTCTGTGAACGCTTAATCATTAATTATTGGATCTAAGCGCAGGCTCCTATCTTTTTTCTTCTTCGCTTCACATACAAACATCATCATCTTCAGGATTCAT
>JAQTXY010000030.1 GCA_028688535.1 Methanothrix sp.
CTTTTTCAGAGAATTTAACCGCATTATTTAGAAGGTTGATCAAGATCTGGCGCAGCCGCGCAGAGTCTCCCACAATTCTTTCTGGAGCATTGGAATCGATACTGTAGCTTAGGTCGAGCCCCTTCTTTGATGCCTCTGTGGCCACAATATCCAGAGAAGCTTCAATGCAATCCTTTAAATTAAATGGATGGGACTTCAACTCCACCTTGTGGCTATCTATCTTTGAAAAGTCCAGAATATCGTTTATAATTGATAGCAGGGAATCACCACTGCTTCGAATCGTCTCCAGAAAATTTCGTTGTTCTTTGTCCAGATTTGTCCTTTCCAGAAGATCGGCCAATCCTATGACTGCATTCATGGGTGTCCTTATCTCGTGGGACATATGAGCCAGGAACTCGGATTTGGCTCTAGCTGCGGATTCTGCAATTTCTTTAGCCTTGATGAGTGCGTTCTCAGCCTTTTTGCGGACAATGGCCTGACCAATTGACGATGCGGCCACCTGAATGATAGAACCTTCAATACTTATCCAGATGCGTTCGGATTGGCAATCATCAAAGCCGATAAAACCCCAGAATCGGTTTTCAATCATAATTGGCATGATGAGAAGCGCCTTGGTGTTTAAAGGCTTTAGTAATGCTCTTTCAAGCTCAGGAAGCTCTCGAACCAAGCCTTTTATGGGGTGTCCTTTGGAAAGCACATCATACCATCGAGATAATACCGGGTAATATGTAAGAGCGCATAATTCGGCATTATTTTTAAAGGATACAGCAGGATCCCGTGACCATTCATAGCGAAGACGAGCCAGATGTACACCATTCTCTCTAGTTTCGTTTTCAAAGATATAGGTTCGATCGGAGTTTGTAGCAGCTCCCAAAATCTCAAGAGTAAGATTTATTGCATGATCCAGATCGTTATTTACCTGAAGAATATTTGCAGCAATTGCGGCCCCACCAAGCAGAATATCTTTCTTATGAAGTTCTTCTTCTTCTTTCTTGCGTTTGGTTATATCCCTAATCACACCAACTATGAACTTCTTTTCATCATTGTTAGAGAGTAAGGTCTTCTTGGTGATAATAGTGCAAATATTTCCCTGAGCATCGGTAATTTGCTCTTCATTTACGTCCTCTTTCCCGGTTTTGAAGACTAATTCATCTCTTTCCCAGAAAATGTCCACTTGATCTTTAGGGAAGAAATCATAATCAGTTCTTCCAAGAAGTTCTTCTCGCGTTCGGCCTGCCAAACGACATTCAGCATCGTTAACCATTGTCAATCGATGATCTCGATCTTTTACAAATATAGGGTCACCAATCGCGTTTATTATTTTATTGAGGTATTCTTTAGATTTCCTAAGCTCTTCTCCATTTTTGATTCTGATTATGGTCCCTGCCATATCGGCTGCAAGAGTCTCGAGCGAATTGCGAGTGCCTAATGGAATCTCGTCGTATATTCGAGAAGCAAGAATAAGTGCACCTATTGCTTTTTCTTTATACTTCACGGGAAGGTCTGCAACTGATTTCAAGCCTTCCTCTCTCAGATCCGAGAAAGAAGTCTGAGAGATGTACTCAAAATCCCTGTAGACTATTTCGCCAGCCGAGACTATGCGTGCCCTGGGTGAATTTGAATCGCAATGTGAGCAGCCTTCAACAAATTTTTCAGATAATCCCTTATGCAGTAACATATCCACATCGCCAGTGGATTCATCTACGATGTAAACGGCACCAGCATTGATGCCGTCCACCTTGAGAGCAGCATCCAGGATTAGTGCCAGAGCCTCGTTTAAATCGGTAATAGAGTTTAAGGCTATAGCTAAGTCTCTCTGAAGGTTGAGAAGTTTATCCGAACCGGTAAGCCTATTGATTTTTACCACGGATTCCTCAATGACGTTTTTTGCAGATTTAGCTATATTGTTCACATAGCATAAGTATATGTGCTTCAATATAATCTTCTTGCTCGACGCCATATGAGCCAGCTTGGCAAATATCCTGTCTCATTAGCTATTTTGTTTGACCTGATTGTAGAGAAAATATTCTGGGCGGCTTAGACCACATAAATGCCTTTTTCGTCGCCTGGCTGTATTGACCTCGCATGTCTTTGCCGATATAATCTCATAAAGTACAGAATACGTTGGTGTCCAGGAACCAGTTCAACAGGACTATGCAGTGATCGGCGTGCAGGCTGGTCGGCCCCAGAGAGACGACCTTGGCCCCGGCCTGCTCAATCAGAGCCTCCTCTTCGGGAGTCATGCCTGTGTGGTCCCCCAGGATGAAAGCTGTCTCGCCATGAAGGCTGTTTGCCTCAAGGCCGCGAATATCCGCGCCATCCTCGCGCAGGTAAATCAATTTTGCCTCTTTCAGATCAGACAGAAGCTCCACGAGGCCGCCGGTGCGCACGAAGATTCCGGATGTGGACATGGCCCATTGAGGCGTGGCCGGCACGGCCAGAGCTTTCTTGAGCAGAGCGGCAGTGGTGCGCTCGTCCGGGTTGAGGTGGCGCAGCGTCTCGCCCCGAAGCTGAATTGTCTTGGGTATCTCGCCACCTAAGTGGATCAGGTAGACGCAGACATCCTTTCGAATGCCGTGCGAGATGACGAAGGCGGCAGTGACTGCCCGGCAGAGAATGTCCAGGCGACCGGAGGTACCTGGGATGTCTTCCAGGGAGAAGTTGGGAGTGGTAGTGGCCTTGTGGCCGACGACGATGAAATTGCGCATGGGTCTGAAGACGAGCAGGAGATACAAGCATCTTTCGGACTGCAACATATCATTATTATTTTCCAGAGAGGAACTGCTCTGATAGTTCCACAACGTTGGTCCTGCCCCACTCTCTCTTGGCTATTAGCTTGCGCTTCTCAAGGGATATGAGAATCATGGAGAGTGACGACTTAGGGCTGCCAGTCTCGTACCTCATCTGAGATTCTGTCCGGCTGCCGTGCCGTCAAATTCCTGTCTAAAAGCCAGGGCCATGGCATTTCTCCAGGTGCGCCAATTTCCGGGGGAAATCGTTGCCATCAATTTTGAAAAAAGATTGACTGGTTTATTCCTGATACCCAAGCTCCTTGGCTCGGGCATAGGCTGCATGGGCTCCAGCTCAATTGCCTTATCAAAAGCCTTGACAGCCTCTTCGCAAGAGCTATTTCTGCCCAGTTCCCGGCCTTTTTCCAGCCAGGAGTCTGCTCTGCTTATTCCAGGCGTTCCATTTTTCATTTCAATTCACCTTGTCATCCGGCTTCCAGGCCCATCCCAAATAGAATACCCTATCTGATTGTGTGGTGACATCCACAAAGCGACTCTTTTTTACTGTCGAGACTGTCTGATTAGTCCTTTCAATTGCCTGTGCAGTCTCCTTATTCGGCGGAACAGCAGGCGCTATCTCAACCGCTGGCCGGTATTCTGAGACATCGGGATTGATCTTGAATCCTGAGATCATTCCGGAAGTCACCCGGCCCAGACTGTCCGATTGCACGAAGCTGCCGTTGATGTTCTCACCCGTTGTCTCTGCGCGTATCAGTGTCTCCATGATGGCTTCATTCTCATGCCGGGATGTGTGCAGCTCAATCTCGTTTCCCAATACGGATCCCACCATCGCCGCGTTCCAGGGATCCGGGTCAACTCCACCGTTGCAGGCCCCGGCGAGGAGTCCATCATACTGGTATACCACCATGGTTGCTCTTTCCTCGCCCATATCCAGAATCCAGATGCCTTCCAGGCTCAGCCTTCCAGCTGCATCTTCTGCCAGGGAGATCCCTGAGAAGGTCGCTGCCAGCATCAGGCACAAGATGGTATACTTTGCGCCTATGACTGTCATTTTTATCAGCCACCTTGGAGCCTAACTCCTCCGCCTCGGAAAAATATGCAGGAGCATCATTGACGCCTCACATCATCTTCATTTGGGAAGCCGTATTGGGATTCGTCTCAATGCTCTGATTGAGGATCTCTAATGCTCTCTCGTAAGCCTGCTTGGATTCGTTATACCTTTTTAGGCTCAGGAGAACATTGCCCTTCCCGGTCCAAGCCTTAGCAGACTCAGGATCTATTTTGGCAGCCTTCTCATAAGCCAGGAGGGATTGGTTGTATACATCGACTGCCTCCCCTGCTCTGTCCGGGCCAGCGAACGCCTCAGCCTTCCCGAACCACGCATCTGCCACAGCCAGAAACGCTGAAGAGGATCCAGGCTTCTGCTCGATGGCATGGAGGGCCCCATCGTAGGCTTGAATTGATTCATCGTATCTGCCCATATTTCTCAAGGCCGCTCCTTTGCCAGACGAGGCAGCAGCACTATCATGATCGATGGCGATGGCGCATTCGTAAGCATGCACAGCTTCACGGTTCCTGCCCAAGCTCCTCAAAGCATCGCCCTTTCCGGTCCAGGCTTTAATATCAGTTGCATCTAACTGCAAGGCGCGTTCATAGGCCTCGATGGAGTCATCAAATCTGCCGAGTTCGTTTGAAAGAATCTCGCCCATTACTTCCCAGGCCAGCACATATTCCGGGGTGATTTGCGTGGCATTGTTCAGGGCCTCGACCGCTGCTTCATACCTGCCCAGCTCCCGGAAGAGGAATGCTTTGCTGACCCATGCTCCTGAATTGGTGGGGCTTTCTTCGATACTCCTGTTCAGGCGTTCCATGGCTTTTTCGAAACCTTTCGAGGATTCATTGTGCCTCCCCAGTTCGTCCAGCACTTCCGCCCGATTCAGCAAAGCCTCCTGGCCCACTAATTCCGGATCCAACTCGATGACCTTTCCATAGATTTCTACAGCCTCTTCAAGCCTGGCCCTGGATTCATCCTTCCGGCCAACGGCTGCAAGACTCTGACCCAGGTGGGATAGGACTACAGCTTTTCCCTCATAGGCCTGCGCCAGATTTTTGCTATCATTGTCAGGCGTAAGCTGGAGTGCCTTGTTATGAGCTGCGAGAGAATCGTTATACTTGGCGAAGTCTTCATTGAAAATGGCCAGGTCATCATAGATCACGCCTTTGCCTGACCAGGCTTGTGCATATTTGGGGTCGATCTCTAAGGCATCATCAAAGACCTCCAGAGCTTTCTCAAAGGCTCTGGTGCTCTCCACTCCGTGCAATCCATAAGCCGCCTGGCGGAAGGCGTAGCCCTTCCACAACAGGTAGGTGGTGTTTTCAGGATCAAGCTCGATAGCCTTGTCGTAGGATTGAAGCGATTCATCGAAGCTGCTCTGGTTCTGGGTGATCACTCCGGCCAGGTTCAGGCAGGAGGCTTTGTGGGCCCAGAGGGTAGCGTTCTTGGGATCAAGGTCTATGGCTTTATCGACCGTCTGAAGCGATTCTTCGAGAGATCCGTTGTTGAAAAGCTCCAGGCTCTTTTCATAGCTGTTTTGCGAAAGCTCTTCTGCTTTTGCTATCTGGTAGCCTGCTATGTTTTCCTGCGCCAGAACAAAGGTGCAGAGCATATCTAACGCTAACAATGCTAGGAAAAATCTTCCTTTCATTTGCAAACCTCCTTTATCGACCCCGAAAAAGGTTGAATGGCTAGACATTGTACCCCATCTCCCTTGCCTTTCTAAAAGCTGAGTCAGCCTCAGACTGGCGGTTTTGCGCTTTCAATGCCTGCCCCTTTTTATACCAGAGTCGAGGAAATGACGGATCTGTGACTGTCGCCATTTCATAGGCCAAAAAAGCATCCTCGTACCTTCCCAAAGCCATCAGAAGGTCGCCCTTCTGTTCCAGTCCCGGGAAATGCTCAGGATCCAGCTCAATAGCTTTATCAAAAGCCTCCAGGGCTTTATCGGTACGGTTCATGGCCAATAGAACGCTCCCTTTGGCCTGCCAGGGACGAGCGTTCTCTGGATTGCTCTTGATATTCTCCTCGATCTGACCTAGAGCGGTGCCATATGCCTCGACTGCTTCAGTGCTTTTATTTAGCGCCTTCAAGGCATCGCCTTTGCCCTTATAGGCAGAATACATCTTGGAATCAGCCTTCAACGCGAAATCAAAAGCATCTTTTGATTCGCTATACCTGCCCAGCTTGTAAAGAGAATCTCCTTTTCCAAGTAGCGCTGTTGAATCATTCTCATTCAGAGCCAGGGCACCTTCATAAGCCACCAGGGCTTTATCGTATCTGGCAGTCTGATCGGATGCAAAGGCCATCATGAGCCAGGCAGACCTCTCCTTAGGATTTGATGCGGTCACATTATCGTAAGCAACGATTGCCTCTGCATATTTTCCCTGATCGATGAAGATGATAGCTTTTTCATGCCAGGCCATAGAGAGGTTCTCTTTTGTATCTGCAGCTAAAATGGCCTTATCGGCCCTCTGCAAAGCATCGATATAAGTCTGATCGGATTCATTCCCCCGGCCAAGCTTTGCCAGAGCTTCAGCCTTCATCATTTGGGCTCCCTGGTCGTCAGGGTGAATCTTCATGGCTGCATCGTAGTATTCGACTGCCTCTTCGAGCCTGCCCATTTGCATCAATGCTGAGCCTTTGCTCCCCAGAGCCCACCCGTATTTAGGATCAGCAACAAGAGATTTATTGAAGGCATCTATTGCCAGGTCATACTTCTTTTGTTCAGTAAAGACGACTCCCTTGCCCCGCCAGGCCTCGGCATTCTCTGGGTCCAGTTCCAGTGCCTTATCGTATGCCTGCAGAGACTGATTATGGAGATCGCTCGCATTGCTGCTGTAAAACGCGGCTGCACTGAGCGCATTGCCCTTCTCGTTCCATAGAGTGGCGTTCCTGGGCTGTATCTCGATTGCCTTCTCGTATGAATGAACCGCATCGTCGAATGTTCTGGTCCTGATATCGCCTGCAAATTCCAGGGCCAGGAGAATCTGAGCTTGGCCCTTTGCCCTCCAGGCTTCGGCAAATGATTGATTCAGCTCGATTGCTTTATCGTAGGCTTGGACTGCCTCCTTCGGCGATTGCCTCTGATAAAGATCCTGGCCCTTTTCATACCAGTCATCCGCAGTTTCTTGTGCCAGGGAACAGGCACAAAGTATTGTCAGAGATACTAATACTAAGATTGTTTTTAATTTCATTCACAAACCCCCGTTAACTTAACAAAAATATGTCGAGATCATCCTTGACCCCCCAGCTCCTTGGCCTTTGCATAGGCAGCATCCGACTCAGCCTGACGGCCCGATGCCTTCAGGGCGTCTCCCTTCAGGCTCCAGACCTTTACATCGTTCGGCTCTATTTGCAGGGCGCTGTCAAACGCCTCGATGGACTCGTTATATCTGTGCAGCTCGCTGGCGAGGATGACACCCAACATCTTCCATGCCATCTCGTTCTTGGGGTCGAAGTTGGTGGCATTATCGAATGCCTTCACGGCTTCTTCTGTCAGGTCCACGTTATGGAGCAACAGTCCCTTCTCTGTCCATATCGTCGAATTCTGGGGATCGGCCTGCAGAGTTTTGTTCAGGATCTCCAGGGCTTTCATGTAGGATAAGATTGCCTCATCATGCTCTTTTAGCCGATCAAGAGCATTGGCCTTATTTATCCAGGCTGCCTTGTTGCCAGGTTCTATTTGAGCAGCCACCCCGAAGGCCTGAACAGCCTCTTTGTAAGATCCGTTCTTGCTCAGTTCGAAGCCATTTTTCATCCAGCTTTCTGCGTTCTTCTCTCCTGCTAATGCAGTGGCACAGAGCATGGCCACTGCCAGCAGAGCGATAGCAAATCTTGCTTTCATTCACAAACCTCTTTACAGTCTTTTTTGCCTCAAAAATTCGATGCGATTAGCTGCAAAACCACCGGTTGTCCGCCTTGGCAAAGGCAGCATCCGCCTCAGAATTGCGTCCCAGGGCCTTCAGCGCAGCACCTTTGTAATACCAGGCATCTCCATTCAGGGGATACAGTACCAGGAGCCTATCGCAGATCTTGATTGCTTCATCGTAGGCTTTGATGGCTTCATCATGTTTGCCCATCTTGTCAAGCACATTGCCTTTGCCTATCCAGGCGCGAGGGGAATCTGTCTCCGCTGTTGCTTCAATGGCCCTGTCATAGGCATCAATGGCCACATCGTATCTTTCCATCTCCGAAAGAGCAAGGCCCTTGTCGCACCAGGCCTCGTAAACGAAATAAGGTCTCAATTCAATGACCTTATCAAAGGCTTGAAGGGACTCGTTGTAGCTTCCCAGTTTTGCCAGAGCATTGCCTTCGCCCTGCCAGCCACGAGCTAAATAGTACGTGCCTGTGCCGAAAGCATCTGCAGAATAATTCAGCTCGATCGTTTTGTCGTAGATGGCCTTGGCATCTTCGTACTTGCCGATCTTCATCAAGGCATCTGCTTTACTGATCCAGGCGTGTGCCATAGCTGAGGGGCTTCGTTCGGTGTTGGATGCCGCTGCATCAAAGTCTTCGATGGACAGGTTATGCTCGCCGAGGTTGAAAAGAGCGCGACCCCGCATCATCCGGGCATCGTAGTATTCCGGAACTATCATAACAGCTTTGTCGAAAGACAAAAGAGCCTCATTCATACGTCCAGCCTGCTGAAGTACAACGGCTCTGGTCAGCCAGAGGCCGGATAGCTCTTCGGTCTGGTTGCCCTGATATCTTCCGATATTCTCGATGGCTCGGTCAACGGCTTCCACTGATTCATTGTTTCTACGCATGGACATGAGCGTGGCACTTTTGAAATCCCAGGCTTGGGGATTCTTTGGGTCTATCTGAAGGGCATTATCAAGAGCTTCCAGGGACTCATTGTAAATGCTTTCATTGCCGGTGAAGGTGGCCATGCTTGTGAGAGTCTGCCCCTTAAAGGACCAGATCGTTGAATTCAGGGGGTCCAGCTCTATGGCTTTATCGAAGGCTTTGAGGGATTCATTGTATTTACTGGCAAGTGCCGTGTTCATCCAGTATTCTGTCGTATTTTCCTCAGCTGCTGCCGAGGTGCACAGAATAGCCAGCGATATCAAATATAAAATAAGCTTAAAGCCGGCATGCGATCTTTCAGGCGATTGACGATAAACATGTTCAATTTTTGTAAATTTACTGATATTTTTCATCAGATCACGCTTCTTTTAAAATTTATTCTGCTCCGGCGTAGTATTCGTCTCAATATTGCGGCCATTCATATGGCGCATCCTCGCGGAACAGTCGTATCGTTTTACGTCATTTGTCGGATTACGACACTCAACGAATATAAACTTTCCGGACAATGCAAAAATATGGCTACTAATTAACACTATGCTAATATATATTAATAATAAAATTATTATTTTCCGAAGCGGAATTGTTAAGGTTTCTCGTTGTTCGTGTTGGGAATGGACTATTAGAATCATCTATTTTTGACCCAAAAGGAATAATAACCCATAGAGCAATTCAAACCAATTCAACCGGAGAATTAGATGATTCGCGTCATATCCCTGGACATGGACGGAACCCTGGTTAAAACCAGATTCGTCGACAAGGTCTGGATGGAAGGCATACCCATGCTTTATGCTGAAAAGACCGGCCTGGACTTTCCCGTTGCCAGAAGTTACGTAATTGGCGAGTACATGAAGGTCGGCAGCGATCATTTGGAGTGGTATGACCTGCTCTACTGGATCGATAAGTTTGGGCTGAAGGTGGGTAAAGTTGAGCTCTTGCAGATATACGAGGACGAGATCGAGATCTATCCTGAGGTGCAAGAGGTGCTGGATCATCTCTCTCTAAGCTACGATCTGGTAGTGACATCCAACGCTGCTCGCGAGTTCATCGACTTTGAGCTGGACGGCCTGTCGGACTACTTTAGAGAGGTCTTTTCCGCCACCTCTGATTTCCGGGAGGTAAAGAAATCGCCTCTGATCTATGGCACAGTCTGCGCCCACATGGGTGTCAAGCCCTTTGAGGTTCTGCATATCGGCGATCATTACAGTTACGATTATGAGTCTCCTCTGGAGGCGGGTCTGGATGCACTCTTCTTAGACCGCAAGGGAGAACGATCCGGGCGAGAGGTAGTGGGCGATCTGCGAGAAGCAATGGTGCTGATTGACGGGTGTATTTAAACATGAAGAAAGATACAAGGCTGATCCTGGCGCTTGATGTCACCAGCCGGGAAAAGGCACTTTCACTGGCTTTGCAGCTCAAAGATTACTTCGACGCCATCAAGATCGGCTATCCACTTATCCTATCGGCGGGTCTCGGAATCGTAACCGAGATCAGTGCTCTTGCTCCGGTCATTGCCGATCTGAAGGTAGCTGACATTCCCAACACCAATCGGCTCATCTGTCAGGCGGTGCTCGATGCTGGGGCGGGCGGAATCATCGCTCAGGCCTTTCCGGGAAAGGACTCTTTGCAGGCCTGTGCCAAGAGCGCCGCTGAGCACGGAGCAGATCTCTTTGTGGTCACGGAGATGAGCCATCCCGGTGCAGAGCTGTTTATGGCACCCCTGGCCGAGAAGATGGCCCGGCTGGCGGCGGAGGTGGGCGCCGCCGGAGTGGTGGCTCCTGCCACGCGCCCGGATAGAATTAGGCAAATCCGATCCATCATCGGAGAGCGCATCATTATCTCGCCCGGCGTGGGTACCCAGGGCGGTTCAGCCGCTGCAGCTCTGCAGGCAGGTGCAGATTATCTGATAGTAGGCAGATCGGTCTATGAGGCAGAAGATCCGGTTTTATCGGCAAAGAAGCTTCTCGCTCTTCAAAACTTTTCTATATCTGCAGAATGATGTACTACTATGATCGTAGCGGATTTCACCACTATTCCCATGGGCGCGGGAACCAGCGCCTCTCAATATGTGCAGGCTGTTCATGAGCTTTTGAATCAGTCCGGCATTAAATTCGTTGCCGGACCCATGTCTACATCCGTTGAGGCAAGCAGCTTTGAGCAGCTCTTTAAAGTGATAAAAGAAGCAAACAAAAAGCTGGCCGATATGGGTGTTCAGAGAATAGTAACATCTATTCGTATCGATTATCGTCTCGATAAGGATATCACTATTGAGTCCAAATTAGGCCGATCGAAATGAATATTAATGATGATGTTAATGCTCTTCTTTAAATTGGTGTCTTAGTTATGGGCAGCTACTTTAGCGATAAAATAAATGATGTCAGCGTCATATTAGATGAGTTGAACGGCAAAATTGCAGAGAATTGCCCGACCTGTCAAGCCGTTTCCGAAATGATGGAGCGTCTTAGGGTCGGCCTGGAGGAGCTGGAAGATCGCAGTCGCAATATCGCCAGTATAATTGAAAATGCTCCAGTGGCCATTGCTATTGTTGAAAAGGATGGAACCTTCATCAGCATAAATTCAAAATTTATTGATACTTTCGGCTATAGTTTCCAGGATATCTCTTGTGGAAAAGAATGGTTTAAAAGAGCATATCCAGACGCGGATTATCGACGGTTCGCCATAGATACCTGGATT
>JAQTXY010000407.1 GCA_028688535.1 Methanothrix sp.
GGAGTTGGCATTACGGGAGGCACGACCGATGGTCTGGATGAGGCTCTTCTCATCCCGCAGGAAGCCCTCTTTATCCGCATCTAAAATACCGATAAAGCCTACCTCGGGGATATCCAGCCCCTCACGAAGCAGGTTGATGCCCACCAGCACATCGAACTTGCCGAGGCGCAGCTCGCGGATGATCTCCGTCCTCTCCAGGGTATCGATGTCGGAGTGCAGGTAGCGGGCTTTGATATCATTTTGAGCCAGAAAGTCGGTAAGCTCTTCAGCCAGGCGCTTGGTAAGCGTCGTCACCAGTGCCCGGTCGCCCTTCTCTACTACGTGGTGGATCTCGGTCATCACATCTCTTACCTGCCCCTCGATGGGCCGGATCTCCACCAGAGGATCGAGCAGGCCGGTAGGTCGGATGATCTGCTCTACCACTTGACTGGAATGCTGCAATTCGTAGTCGCCGGGCGTGGCCGAGACGAATATCACATTTTTCATGTGCTGCTCGAACTCTTCAAAGCGCAGAGGCCGGTTGTCATAGCTGCTGGGCAGGCGAAAACCATAGTCCACCAGGCTCTTTTTTCGGGACCGATCGCCGTTGTACATGGCCCGCAACTGGGGCAGGGTCTGGTGGCTCTCATCGATGACCAGCAGAAAATCATCCGGAAAATAGTCAACCAAACAGTAGGGTGCTTCGCCAGGCTGGCGGCGGTCGAAGTGGCGAGAATAGTTCTCGATTCCCTTGCAGCTTCCCGTCTCCGAGATCATCTCCATGTCATGCAGCGTGCGTTGCTTGAGCCGATAAGCTTCGATCATGCCCAGCTGCGGCAGCCGCTCCTCCAGCTCTGCCAGGATGGTCTCTATGGCTGCCTTCTGCTCCTCCTCCGGAATCACATAATGGCGTGCCGGATAGATGAAGAAATAGTTCATATCCTCTACAAGAAGGCCAGTCTGTCTGTCAACCTCAAAGATCCTCTCCACCTCATCCCCAAACAGCTCGATTCGAATGATGTTGTTAAAATAGCCGGGTACCAGATCGATAGTGTCGCCCTTCGACCGGAAGCGTCCGGGGGAAAGGTCCAGGTCGTTTCTCTCAAAGAGAATGTCCACCAGCTTTCCCAGGATCTCCCTCCGAGAGATATGCTCTCCCACCTTCACCTCAAAGCCCATCTTCTGGAAGTTCTCTGGGTTGCCCAGGCCATAGATGCAGGAGACTGAGGCCACCACAATGACATCTCTGCGCGAGAGCAGAGAAGCGGTAGCTGCCAGCCTCATCTGCTCGATCTTGGGGTTGATATGAGAGTCCTTTTCGATGTACTGGTCTTTGGCAGGAATGTAAGACTCCGGTTGATAGTAGTCATAGTAGGATACGAAGTACTCCACCCGGTTTTCCGGAAAAAACTCCCGAAACTCGTTATAGAGCTGGGCGGCCAGGGTCTTGTTGTGGGCAATAACCAACGTGGGCCGCTGCACTTTTTCTATGACATTGGCTATGGTGTAGGTCTTACCTGAACCGGTGACCCCCAGAAGGGTCTGAAAATTGCTGCCAGCGTCAGCATATTCACCTGACCGCTCTTCCGGCTGCAGCTCGGATATTAGCTTCTCGATGGCCTGCGGCTGCGAGCCGGTGGGCGCAAAGGCAGAGATAAGATTAAACCGCTGCTCTGCTCCTGCGGCATCTGATGAGTGTATCGTCATGGGAACTGATAGCAGCTAGAATGCCAAAAGCTATGAGCTTTTTGCTGATCAAAAAGCCCTAATATTCCCAGGGAAAAGATTGAATGATGGACCGGCAAACAGATAATATCCCCCTCACTGTTGAGGAGCTGATGCAGCATTACAATCCCGTAAAGCCGCAAATCGAAGCCAGACTCATGGATTTCCGCCGTATCTGGGAGATGGCTACCGATGAAGAGCTCTTCTTGGAGCTTGCCTTCTGCCTGCTCACGCCTCAGTCCAAGGCCAAGACCTGCTGGAAGGCAGTGGAAAGACTAAACGAGAAGCACATGATAAAAAGCTCTGCTCCGCCACAAATTTCTCTGGAGCTGGGAGGCGTCAGATTCCATCAGCGAAAAGGTGAGTATATCTGCCTGGCCAGGAATATGTTTAGCGACAGATCTCTAAGAGCCACGCTGGCAGGATTTTCCGATCCCGTAGCGGCCAGGGAATGGCTGGTGCAAAATATCAAAGGCCTAGGATACAAAGAAGCCAGCCATTTCTTGAGGAACATTGGCTTGGGCGAGAATCTAGCCATATTAGATCGGCATATTCTTAAGAATCTTGTTCTCCTGGGCGTGCTAAATGAAGTTCCTCCATCTCTTACCAAAAGGATCTACCTGGAGATTGAGAGAAAGATGACTGCCTTTTCTCATGAGGCGAAGATACCCATGGGTCACCTTGACCTTCTCCTGTGGTATAAGGAGGCAGGAGAGGTGTTCAAATAATGGTAATGTGCCGAGTTTTCTGTAAATTCTAAGCTTCGCATCCTCGAATAGTTTATTCCTCATCCATAGATAAATACTTTCTACCAGTCAGCCATTTGAGGATGCTCTCAGAAATATCTGGCATTTTATTGAAGATGTGTACAACCAAAAGAGGCTGCATTCAGCCCTGGGCTATAAATCTCCGATTCAGTTCGAAATGGAGGTTGCCGTAAATACCATTGTTTAACTCGTTGTCCATTATCAGGGGTTCAGTCCAGTTTGGGTTGTGAAATCATATGAATAATTCAAATACTATAAAACCAGGATGGACGCGAAATAATTTCAGGACTCCACACTTGGCCAAAGACACAAAATATTTATAGCTAAGTTGA
>JAQTXY010000408.1 GCA_028688535.1 Methanothrix sp.
AGTTACTGCAGAGGGCCACTACGGAAACGAGATAAAAATACTGGAGGCGGCGGTGCGCAAGAAGGAAGTTGCCGCCTTCTTTCAAATTCTCCGCGAGCAGCTTCCAGCCGAAGACCTGGCAAAGCTTCGTCGGGAGATCCCGGACAGATTGGAGGGGGACAGCCATTTTCACCTGCGTCTGGACAAACAGGCCGCCTACAAAGGCCTGCTGCGCTTGACCGACTCCAAGGATGCCCTGGACACAACAATTCTCGTCAAGACCTATCCAGCCCGGCGCGAGTCTGCTCTGAAGATCATCAGCGAGCTCATATGAGCTTTTACGAATGTCTTGGCGTCTTTCCTGAAGGTGCTTCTTCAGCTAGCCGTATGGCTCTGACTGCCAAGGGATTGGGCTATCAGGGAATAATCATCTGCAATCGCGATCCGGGCAGGATCTTCATGCTCCAGGCAGCTGAGAAGATCAAGGGAATTGAGGTGGTCATGGGCGCAGAGGTGACGTCATCAAGTTGCAAAGCACTCAAGAGCCGCATCTCAGCTCTGCGAGCCAGATATCCATTTATCATGGTCCGGGCAGGATCCGAGGAGATAGTCCGGGTGGCATCTGAAGATCCAAATGTGGACCTTCTCATCCATCCCTGCGATTTCAGACGCCCTTTAACTATCGCCAGCGCGCGGGCCGCCAAGCTAAATCAAATTTGCTTAGGCTTTGATCTCAGCGGCCTGGTGCGTCTGCGGGGTAGCTCACGCTCCCGCTGGCTCGGAGCCCTTCGCCGCAATCTGCAGCTGGTAAGAAAGTTCGAGATACATCCGATCATTACCGCGAGTGCGACTTCTCATCTTGACCTGCACTCTCCTCGTGACCTGGTGGCTATGGCAGAGGTGGCGGGCTTTGAGCGAGATGAGGCTAAAGAAGCTTTGCGTCGGCCAGGGATGCTGCTAGAGCTCAATCGCAGAAAGTGGGTGGGTCCGGGAGTAGAGCTTCTATGAGAAGCAGATTTCCCGTGCTGCGGGAAAGAAGAAGGTATATGATCTTCGAGCTATTGTCTGAAGGCGAAATTTCGCCCAAAGATCTGATGAGTGAGATTAACTCATCTCAGTCTTCCCTTTTCGGCGACGAAGGAGCAGCGAAAAACCGGCTCAAAATGATAGCTTTCAATGGCCGCTATGGTTTGATCCGTTTTTCCCATAAACATGTCCAGGAGACACGAGCGACACTGGCTACGATTCATTCTATTCATGGGATTCGAGTCGTTCTCCATACAAAAGGCGTTTCGGGAACAATTAAATCCGCTACAGAAAAGTATTTACCAAGACTGAGTAAAATATGTGCTGAAAGCGACGGAAGAAGAATCGAACTGAGAGACGTTTCCGGGTGTATTATCCGCACCCATGGTGTAAAAGTCGATCTCTGTCCGGACGACCGCAATAAGAGCACAGGATCAGACACCCAATATTTGGGGCTGACCTCTTTTGATTTAAGTGGAGGACACGAGGATGCAGATGGCACCGCAGATGGGTTATGACAGGGCAATTACCGTATTCAGCCCTGACGGCAGATTATTTCAAGTTGAATATGCCCGAGAGGCCGTGCGCAGAGGAACCACGGCCGTGGGCATCAAGTCAAAAGACGGCGTGGCAGTACTGGTTGACAAGAGAATCACCAGCAGGCTCATGGAGCCCAAGTCCATTGAGAAAATTTTTCAGATAGACACACATATCGGTGCCGCCACTTCCGGCCTGGTGGCAGATGCAAGAGTACTGATCGATCGAGCCAGGGTAGAGAGCCAAATTAACCGGTTGGTCTACGACGAGCCCATCGGAGTGGAGGCCCTGGCCAAGAAGATCTGCGACTTCAAGCAGCAATATACTCAGTACGGCGGAGTTCGGCCCTTTGGAACGGCGCTGCTCATCATCGGCGCAGAGGAGGATAGGACTCGCCTCTTTGAGACCGACCCGTCCGGTGCTTTATTGGAATACAAGGCTACGGGCATTGGAGCGGGCAGATCGGCAGTTATGGAGCTCTTCGAAGAGAAATACAGAGAAGACCTCACAATGGATGAAGCTGTGCTCATGGGTCTGGAGGCGCTCTACAAGGCTGCGGAAGGAAAGGTAGAAGCAGCCACAACCGAGATTGGTATCATCAAACTGGGCGACAAGAAGTTCTACAAATTGGCTGAGAATGAGGTAGCAACCTATGTTGAAAGGATGAAGTCTGCCGTCTCGCCAGGCAAAGTTGAGAAGGGAGATAAAGGAGAGGCATAGGAATGGTCAGACTGGATGACGCTGTTCCTGCCAGACTTAAGACCCACGGAACCATCTTCGAGGTTTTGGTGGACCCGGATGGAGCCTTGGCTCTGAAGAGGGGGGATTTCGTCAACCTGGAAGATATCCTGGCCGTAGAGGATATCTTCGAAAATGCCTCTCGCGGAGACAGAAGCCCGGAAGAGGATCTAAAAAAAGCCTTCGGGACATTGGAAGTTCTGCCCATCGCCGAGATAATCATAAAAAAGGGCGACATCAGCCTGACGGCGGAGCAGAGAAAGCAGTTCATCGAGAACAAGAGGCGGCAGGTCATTGAGGTCATAGCCAGGAACGCTATCAATCCTCAGACCAAAACTCCTCACCCGCCGACGAGGATCGATCAGGCCATGACCGAGGCTCGTGTCAATATAGATCCTACCAAATCCACCGATGAGCTGGTCAAGATAGCCATGAAGGCCATTCGGCCACTCATCCCCATAAGATTCGAGATGGTAGAAGTAGCGGTAAAAATCCCTTCCGCGTATGCTC
>JAQTXY010000409.1 GCA_028688535.1 Methanothrix sp.
GCTTGCAGCACCGTGCCGATGTTGTTGACATCTCTGGACACGCTGGTTTGCTCCGGCCCGAGTGCCTTCTCGTCGATAGCCAGTGCCCTCTCAAGTACGGATCTAGCTGACGCAAGCTCCATTCGATTATTCAGATATCCGCCGAGGCTATTCAGGAGATTTGCCGTTTCTTGTGGTAAGATTTCCATTTTTTCTGCATGCTGCGCTGCATAAAATGCATGAGCGGAGAGCTTCGAGCACTTCTCCCAGGTTTCCTGGTCCAATTGATCAAAGGAGAATGCATCGTTTACCATCTTCAATGCAGATTCTGCCCATATCTTCTGTCTTTCATTGCTCAATTTATCCTGAACAACCGCCTGCACCAGTCTGTGGACAGAGATCTGACTATCAGCCACATTGATCAGCGAATACTTTTTCAAAACGGCAATGCATTCATCGAATTCGCCGGTATCCTGCACGCAGGAGGCCAGAGCCGCCGCCAGGTGCTTTGCTCCGTCTTCCAAAATCGTTCTCGGAATTGCGTCCGGTGCAAAAAATGCACAGAGATTTAGAAGATCTCCGGCGACAGGTCGTTCTTTTTGCACTGCTTGAAACGAGATCTCCCAGGTTGTGGCTACCGTGTCAGGATAATTCAGAGGCTTGCTGTGCTTTAGCAACTTCTTCCTGTCTTTCTTAAAGCGGTCTAGATAGTCTGGGAATGAGATCCCGGTCTCCTTGATGTAGGCCCCGGCCTGTTCCAAAGCCAGGGGCAGGTCCCCTAGTTCTCGGGCGAGATTCGTCGCACCTTTTCTATCATTCTGCTCGGTCCTCTTGAGAAGGAACTCGACGGATTCGTCCTGTTTTTCATTTTTCTGAAAGACACAGACCTCCAAAGTTTTTGCCATGCCGTCCCAGACTGATAATCGTGAGGTTATTATTACTTGGCCGCTTCCCGCTACCGGAAGATATCTCATCAAATCATCCGGCTTTTGGGCATTGTCAAATACGAGCAGCCATTTGGAACTACATTCGCCTTCCAGCCAACGCTTTACAGATTTTACGGTCTGGTCGGTATCCCTCAAGTTCCATCCGGGCAACTTGAGGTCCTCAGCAATTCCAACATAGTCATCAAGAAGCGTTGATGGCTCTTCGGAGCGCAGCCACCAGACATACTTGAAATCGTTCTTAGGTCTATGGGCATGCTGCAAGGCGATCTGAGTTTTGCCCATGCCACCGTTGCCCACCAGAGCGAAGATCGTGGGGCCGAAGGCGGCTTGAATCAGTGGTTGTGCTAAGGCAGATAGGAATTTCTGGCGACCTGTGAAGTTAGGATTGTGCGGATAGGGCAATTTGATTATCTTCTTTGAAGTCTCTTTCTCTGGTCCTGAGCTGGTCAAGGTTTCTTCGGGATCGCTCTTGTGAAGTCTGATTTTCTTGAGCAGGCCAATTATTCTTTTTTGTGCGCCATTCCGGGCATTTGGAAAGAGCCAAAGATAGAAACTAACCATAATCGCAACGATTGCTAATGCACCTGCAATAATTGATATGATCTTTTCAAGCCAATCAAGTTGATCAAATCTTTCAGCCAAATCGGTATTTGTTGTTTCGGGAATATTATCTAATGGAGGTTGATATGTACCAGTGGTATTGATGATAGAATCATGACTGGAATTGACGCTGCTGTTATTGCTGCATGAAACAGAGAACATTGAGAATATTAATATCAGTATTATCAGAGCTAACTCGTTCCCTTTGATCATTTTGCAGCCCATCAGTTCGATCAACTCTATATCAATGCAGAAAAAGTTTTGCGTCCTTGATTCATCAAACCGGGATGCTAATCAAAAGTCAAACAGCGATTTCTGCCTCTTTCCCGCCGCAGCTGGGCTCTTCTTCTCCGCCTTCCCCTCGCTCTCCGCCTTCTTCGGCCTGCCCCTCTTGCGGCCCTCGGGCTTGGCCGCGCTCCCCGGCTGGCTTTCGGCTGCTGTCGTAGGCTCCTCCGGCTGGGGCCCGACCGCCGGTGCAGCCTCCACCCTAAGTGGCTCCGCCTTCACATCGCTTGCTTCTTCAGCTTTGACTATCACAGCCTCAGCCACGCCCACCGACACAGCGCTCGCATCCGCCTGCGCTGTCTGAGTCTGCCCCGAAACAGCCCTCGTCAGCGGCGTGCCCCCCAGCGGCTGCTGCGCCGTACCTGTGCCGTGCCAGCCGAGTTCAATATCCTCGAACTCCTCAGCCGCCCGCATCTTCATGGCCTCCTCGAAGATGTTCTGCACCTTCTTGGTTGAGGTGGTGCTACCTAAAAGGAGCGCAATCTCGTCAGCATCCAATTCCAGCTCTGCCGCCAGAGGAATGGCCTTTTTCTTATCGGCTAAAAGATGCCCCACAAAATCCATCAGCTCCGCCCGAACGAATGCCGCAGAGACATGGCAATGGCGACCTATCTTCTTGGCAGCCGAGTCACGGATGTTGCGGGCCTTCTTGGTCTGGCCCATGCGCCTCCAGCGGCTGGGAGGCCGGAAAGCCACGTAGCCGTGCCGGGCTGCAGCTTTAGCGGCCTGCACCCCGCCCGTCATGAGAAAGCCGGCATAGCGCCACAGTCCGTAGTTCTGCCGAACACGCACCCGGCCCAAAAAGACATCCGCCCGCGCCAGCCGTTCATATCCCTGCCAGAGGTCTTCGCCCTTGTAGGCAAGCGGCAGATTCTCATCCACCCAGTTGATGAGATCCTCCGGGCTCTCATCCAGATCGTAAGAGGCCTGCAGGGCTTCCTGGGCGCTATTGCCTTTGAAGATGAC
>JAQTXY010000031.1 GCA_028688535.1 Methanothrix sp.
TAGATGAGCCTTCTGCTGCTCTAGCTCCTAAGGTCATGAGCCAGCTTTGTTCAGAGATCAAGGAGATAAATGAGCGGGGAGTGACCATTCTCATGGTCGAGCAGAATGCCCGCAGAGCTCTAGCAATTAGCGATCGGGGCTATATCATGGAGATGGGACGAAATCGGCTGGAAGGACCGGCAAAGAGCTTGCTCGACAATCCTGAGATTTGCCGGCTGTACCTGGGAAAAAATAGTAAAAATATATGATGGTTGAGGGTCTCCCTGGGCTCAAGATCCGGATTGCCTGTGGTATTGCAATAATCCCAGATGGGTGGTGATGGATGGCAAATGCACCTACTTTGGTGATGACAACGCCGGTATCAGCCTTTAGGGTCAAACCGAACTCCACCGTCGCCTCATCCGGCGGATTGCTGATGTTGATCAGCTTGGAGACAATGCTGCTCGCTATGGGGCTGAGGCTGTTTATGGTCGCCTCAAAGGACTGAGTCGCTTCATCGGGAAGACCGCGCCCGGCTTTCACCAGCCCTCCTTTCTCGACATCTGCTACCTCCGTCTCAATGAATACAAATCCGCCCGATTCCAGAGAATATTTGACAAGATCTCTCATAATACTCATCTCATCCACAAAATATGCGCTTCTTCCAGGGGTATGAAAGCATGCTCATGATAGGGCACAATTCGCGGGGTGTAGTCTTCCGCTGCCCTTTTTGCCGGCACTCTTGCGTTGTAGATAAAGCCGTTTATTGCGCCAGCCAGCGGCCCTTGCTGCGTCATAACAGTCTTCTCCGGACCGCTTTGCATGGGCAAAGGATCGGCATAAAGCTCCACCTTAACATCTTCGGGACGAAGCTCCCCAAAATATACTTCCACAGAAAAACTCCAGGAATCGCCATCCTGGCTTGTAGAAAGCCTGCCAAATCGTATCTCCTTCCAGCACTCATTGAGCCGGTTTTGCCACGCGGCCAGCTCCTCAGCCAGACGGGCCCCCTCAGCAGTTCTATTCCGATAGGCAATCGCTGCTGGCCGGTAGATCTTTTCTACGTACTCCTGCATCATCCTGGCGCTATTGAACCTGGGCGTCAGGCTGGCCATGCTGGCCTTCACCATAGCCACCCATCCTTTTGGAATACCCTCAACATCCCGCTCATAAAAGAGAGGCACAACCGTCTCCTCTAACAGGCGATAGAGCTCTTTTGCATCAGCAACATCGCAGTCCGGCTCGCTGCGCTCCTCTCTGTCGCCTAGCGCCCAGCCCACCTGCGGATCATAGGCCTCATCCCACCAGCCGTCCAGGTTGGAGAGATTGAGTCCGCCATTGGCCAGCACCTTCATGCCGCTTGTGCCGCAGGCTTCGTTGGGCCGCAGCGGCGTGTTGATCCAGACATCCACTCCCGGCTGCAGGTGCTGAGCCAGGTCGATGTCGTAGTCCTCCAGAAATACGACCCGATCGGATATCTCCGGCCGGGCGGCAAAGTTGACCATCTGCTTTACCATTTCTTTTCCCTGCTCGTCAGAGGGATGAGCCTTGGCCGCCATGACCAGTTGAACGGGATGCTGGGTGTTAGTGAGAATGGCAATCAGCTTCTTTGTATTTCGGAGGAGAAGATCGGTTCGTTTATAAGCGGTAGCCCTTCTAGCAAAACCCAGGGTGAGAACATTGTAATTCAAGACATGTCGGGCAGCCTTTAGCTCCTCCTGGCCGGCCCCCCGTTCCTCAAGTTGTCGAGTATGACGGCGTCTTACATAATCCACCAGATCTCTTCTGGCTTCCGCTCGAAAACACCAGATTCTTGAATCGCTCACCTGAGATATGCCGTCTTTTAAGTAGTCAATTCCTTCCGGCCAGCAGTCGCCAGGACAAGCCTGCTCCCAGAGTCTCTGAGCTGCCGGCGAATCCCAGGTGGGGATATGAACTCCGTTGGTCACATAGCCCACAGGCACCTCAATCTCCGGCCAGCGCGCAAAATGGGGCTGAAAGATCTTGCGGCTTACTCGACCATGCAGACGGGATACGCCATTGACATGACTGCATCCCTTCAGGGCCAAATGAGCCATGGTGAAAGGAGCGGTCTCATCTTCCGGCCGGATGGCACCCAGAGCCATCAGATCAAGACGGGAGAGACCCATAAGTTTTGCATAAAATTTGGCATATTTATCAATCAGTATCCGGTCGAAACGATCAAAGCCCGCTTCCACCGGTGTGTGAGTGGTAAAGACATTTCCTGCCCTGGTGGCCCAGAGGGCTGCTGCCAGAGAGCAGTCTGTCTTCTTCATGAAGCTGTAGGCCCTGGCCAGAACCACAAAGGCTGCATGTCCTTCATTTAGATGGCAGACCTCCGGCTGTATTCCCAGCTTCTCCAAAACCTGCCAGCCGCCGATGCCAAGTACAATTTCCTGGATCAGTCGCCTCTCCTGACCGGGTGCATAGAGGTTGGCAGTAATTGCCCTGTCCCAAGGACTGTTCATGGGATCATTTGAATCGAGCAGATAGAGATTAACCCGACAGACATTGGCCTGCCAGACGCGCAAGATTAGGGACCTTCCCGGAAGGCTGAGCTTGACTCGCAGCCTTGAACCATCTCTATCCCGAGCAGGAATCAGCGGCATGTTGTCCGGATCGTTATAAGGAAAGGCTTCCACCTGAGAGCCATCCGGCGCTAGTAGCTGGCGGAAGTAGCCCTGCTGGTAGAGCAGTCCAATTCCGGTGATGGGAACCGCTAGATCGCTGGCTGTTTTGAGATGATCACCCGCCAGCATGCCCAAGCCACCAGAATATATGGGCAGCGCCTCAGAGAGGCCGAACTCCATGCTGAAGTAGGCCACGGAGGATTGGCCATCCACCCCAGCGGCTGCAGGCTTCTCCAGGAACCCGGATCTTCTCTCCTGCCAGGATGAGATCTCTCGGACCAGCTCCGCATCTCCGGCAGCCTCCTGCAATCGGGCCGAAGAGACATTCTGCAAAATCAAGTAGGGATTTTTGGTCTTCTCCCAGGCCTCGGCATCGAGCAGCTCCCAGATCTTATCTGTGGTCTGACGAACCGTCCAGCGTAGATCCAGAGCCAGTTCAGCTAGACCTTCCAGGCCCGCGGGCAGGTCAAGGTCGGAATGAGGTAACATCACCTACCTATTATCAAACTCATGGGAGAAATAAATTTTCATACAAAGAAAAATAAGATCAAAGGTGATCTTAAATAGAAAAAATGCATATTGGTTAGCATTATATTATTCTGGATGGGTGGGTTATGAAAATCGATCGGACGATATTACCATTGGCAGTAATTGCTTTCATCTGCCTGTATCCCGTTATAGCTTCGGATACGTCATCTACTGCTTCGGATCAGGAATCTAGCTGGTATGTTTTTGAGATTCCTGCAGACTCTGCTCGGCTTGTGGAGAGTTCATCGATGGGCGCTCTGCCTGATAAGAGCGGCCTTTTGATAGTCGATTCCCAGGGCCGGCAGTCGCGCACCACTCTGGATATTCCCTCAGGCACCTGGGCGCAACTTCGGGTGATGCCGCCGGCAAGCGGAGAGCTGCAGCTCTTCTGCCTCTACCCTACTGGCTCTGTCGCCCAAGTGCAGAGCGCTACCGTAGAGAAGGGCAAGAGCTACACAGCATGGCAGCAGGCCGGTCTGGAAGGCGATTATGAGCTGTGGTTTACGGTAGGCGATGCCAAGAGCAATTCCGTAAAACTACTTGTCAAGGAAGCGGAGACGGCTGATGAAAGTGCTCCCATGGCCAGCGCAAGTGGCATGGGTAGCGCAGGCGCACTCACAAAGGCAATAAGCAGCGCGCCGCAAATGTCCTACAGCGCGGTTCCTGCGGCTGCCCCAGCGATGGCTGCCGCTCCCAGCCCAAGCATCGGATTTTCTGCGGGCGGCGCCAAGGACATCAACAACTTCCGGGAGAACATTTTACAGGACTATCTGCCTTTGCCCAGTGATGTAACCTACGAGGGCCTGTTTTATGATTACTATTTTGACACGGGTGCTGCAAAAGAATGCAAGAAGCTCTTCTGCCCGTCCTACAGCTATGCCGTCTCTAAAGATCCCTTATCCCAGCAGCCGCAATACTATCTCTCTGTGGGCCTGAACTCCGGGATGACGGATTTTCAGAGAAAGAAGCTGAACCTGGTAGTAGTTTTGGACTTCTCAGGTTCTATGGGCAGCCCCTTTGATGAATACTACTATGATCGCTTCGGCAATAGGGTAGAGCAAAAAGATGACGATGCGGGCATAAGCAAGACCAAGATGCAGATTGCCGATGAGTCAGTGGTGGCCCTGCTGAACCATCTTAAGCCGGAAGACCGCTTTGGAATGGTATTATTCAGCGATGATGCCTTCCTGGTTGATCCGCTCACCAGTGTTGCTGATAAAAATCTGGATCGTCTGAAAAGCCGCATCCTCAATATCAAGGAGACATACGGGACCAACATGGAGGCTGGAATGCAGGAAGGAACTGCTCTCTTCGATAGGTTCCTGCAGGCCGACAAATCGGAGTACGAGAACAGGATCATCTTCCTGACGGATGCCATGCCCAATATGGGCGATAGCAGCGACCTGGGGCTTTATCGCATGCTTGAGGATAATGCCGATCAGGGAATTTACACCACATTCATCGGCATCGGAGTAGACTTCAACACGGAATTAATTGAGAGCATCTCTAAGATCAAGGGCTGCAACTACTATTCGGTCCATTCGGCTAGTGAATTTCAGAGGCGAATGAACGATGAATTCGATTTCATGGTCACGCCTCTGGTCTTTGATCTGCGCCTCAAGCTGGATGCGCCTGGCTACGAGATCGAAAAGGTCTACGGCTCTCCTGAAGCTGACCAGGCCACAGGCGAGCTGATGAAGGTCAATACCCTCTTCCCCTCTAAAGCAGAGGAAGGCCAGGTTAAGGGCGGAGTGATCCTGGTGAAGCTGAAGAAGCTCTCTAATCAGGGGAACATGCGGCTTGCTGTGAGCTATCAGGACAGAAATGGTGTGAAAGATAGCGATGATGCCCAAGTGGATATGGCAGAGGAAAATGCGGATTTCTACCAGAACAGTGGTATCCGGAAAGCCGTGCTTCTCTCTCGCTATGCGGATCTGCTCAAGAACTGGATAATTGATGAGAGGACGGCAGCAGACAAAGGATGGAAGATTGTACCATCTGTTACAATGGCTAATGGAATTGTCATCCCCATTGAGCTGGGCGAATGGGAACGCCAGTCTCTGCCTCTTACTGTCTCAGAGCCTTATCCGGAGCTGTTTGGCAGGTTCTCTGATTACTTCCAGAGTGAGGCTCAGGTTTTGGGCGACAGCACTCTGGAGCAGGAGGAGGCGATACTTGGGAAGCTGCAAGGCTTTGCAGGACCCACCATGAAGGGAGATACGAAGGTGAATGCGGTATAAAACGAATAAATCCAGGGATGAAAAAGGAAGGCGGCTTTGATCTGACCAGAAAGCCGCTATATTTTGTTTTTTCCCGTTCTTTTCGTTTGCTTTACCCGTCCATCAGCACTTCTGGCAGTGGCCTTCTGGTCGAGTGCTCCGTGGCCGATTCGGCATAGCCCAGCCGGAAGGCCTGCTGCACCTGCCTCATATCTGATGAGCCGGGCAAAAGGCCGGTCAGATTTTCCTTTGTCTGTGCCGTTTCCAGTGCCTGACTCATGGGATGCAAGCTTATGCCCAGAGCTGTTGCACCGAGCCAGAAACGCTCCAGAGTCCTTCCTGCCTTTACGGATGATATGCTATCGTTATTTGCGGTGCTGATGAAACCGAGGTATGGCGTGCTGTTGATCAGTAAAGCGTCCTTTTTGGTTTGCTCCGGCCCTACATCCAAAAAGACAACCGCCATTTGGGCTATCTTGGCCTGCAAGCCAGTGGGCCCCATGACCCCCAGGCCCAGCCAGCGGCCCAGCTCGCTCTTATAATTGACATTGGAATACAAAATGCCATCCGCCTCTACCACAAGGTCCTGGAAGCTTCTCTTGACGGCTGAATCGTCGGTAATGAAGACCCCTACCTCTGGATCTGAGCATAGGCTCTTAATAGTCTCCAGATCGGCTTTTGAGATGGTTTTCGGTTCGTAGGGATTACGATTGGTCTGGCGGGATGTTATGGCATAAAAGAGCCTGGAATTGGAATCCAAGGTGGAACTGGAGTTGGCCGTCAATGAGGCCGTGGCCACAAGGTCGCTTGGACCGGGGAAGTAGGAGACGCTGCAGTTGTAGCCGAAATGTTCCGCCGCTATTATCAGATTTTCCAGAGCACAGCCGAGGCTTATATATTGTTCCCTTCGATCTGCATCTGCGACTTTGATCCATGCGGATTTGTCGGCAAACACCTGGATTTCGCCATCTGATACGTTAAACAACCATGGCTGGCTGTTGTAGTTAGAAGGAGCCAGAATGGCGTAATTTATCAGGAAGGTCATCTTCTCCTCTGAACTGGAATTATTAGGAAAGTCGCCTTCCAACACATTCCAGACCTGCAAAGATGCTTCGGGCTGCATTAAGAGTCCCGGCAATACCATTCCTAAGAACAGAAATAGGCACAGCAAAACAACCTTTGTGGTGGATACACCCATATTTTCATGGCCTCATGCAATTGACCTTGCAAGAAGCAATTGGCATCAAACGAAATATATCCTGCGGTCTGCTCAGTAAGATTTAATTGTGATTAATTCGAGAAGTATCAAATGGTTTGGAGGCTAAAAATTGGTTAATATATTAATATTTAATTCAATATATAAACGTGCTAAAAGGTCTATTGCATTTTGGTGTCCATTGATAATCACTCTAATGTTGCTTGGCGCTTCATTAGCAGTCTGTGCACCTGTCAATTCCACGGAAGAGACAGTTGAGCTTCAGATATTGGCATTTAACGATTTTCACGGCCAGATTGAGCCACCATCCGGTAGCGAGATTTTATACTACAACACCACCAATTATCCCTTTAAGGCTGAAGTTGGGGGAGCTGCTTATTTGGCCACCCAGATTAAGGCATTGAAAGCCACCAATCCCAATACCGTAATTGTGTCGGCAGGGGACTGCATTAGTGCCAGCCCGCTGGTTTCGGCATTTTATCACGATGAGCCCACCATTGAGGCATTAAGCAAGATCGGTCTGGACTATTCCGCTGCAGGCAACCATGAATTCGATGAAGGCGTAGCTGAGCTGCAGCGCATGCAGTATGGATGTTGCCACCAGGTTGACGGCTGCCAGGATAAGGATCGATTTGTAGGTGCGGGCTACTATTATCTCACGGCAAATGTGATTAATAACAGTACTAACAGCACGCTATTTCCGCCCTACAAGATACGGGAAATAGAAGGAATCCCTATAGCTTTTATTGGCGTATCCTTAGAAGACACTCCCTCCGATGTTACGCAATCTGGTATCAAAGGATTTTCGTTCCTGGATGAGGCTGATTCGATCAATGCCGTTGTTCAGGAGCTGAAGGAAAAAGGCATTAAAACAATAATTGTCCTGATTCATAATGGCGGCCAACAGAGTGGACTGCCCAGCGAGAGCCGGAATTTCTCCGGACCCATCATTGATATCGTCAAACGCAGCGATAAAGAAGTGGATTTATTCGTCACCGGGCATACTCATGAGGCTTATGTCTCTAATGTTGACGGGCGCATTGTGACCCAGGCAGCCAGCAAGGGCAAGTTCATTACCGATATCGATCTAGTTGTAAGCAAAGAAACGGGAGACGTTCTCCTAGCAAGAGCCAAAAACGTGGCCGTCACCCGTGATGTACCGGAAGATGCAGATATCTCAGAAATTATAGATAAGTACTCGGAACTGGAGGAAGCTTCTACCCAAGAGGTAATTGGATCGATAACCGCTGATATTTCCAAAGACCAGATTGATTCCGGTGAATCGGCGTTAGGCGATGTTATTGCCGACACACAGCTCTACTCTACAAAAGATGCGGGTGCAGTAGTTGCTTTCATGAATATTGGAGGAGTTCGCACCAGTCTATTTTACAAAGCGAGCGGCAACGAGGGTGCAGGCAATGTGACCTACGGCGAGGCTTTCAGTGTGCAGCCTTTCGGCAATAACATATATACCCTGAATCTAACGGGTCGACAGATAGATGAGCTGCTCGAGGAGCAATTTAACCATTCAGATGACGAGGACGATAACATCCTTCAGGTCTCTAAAGGCTTTCTCTACACCTGGAACCGGAGTGCTCCCAAGGGCCAGAAGGTCGATATCAACTCCATCAAGATTAATGGAACAACCATAGATCCGCAGGAAAGCTATTGCGTCGCTGCCAATGGCTTTCTGGCGGATGGAGGAGATCACTTCAGCGTCTTTAAAGCAGGAGTAAATCGGGTCAACAGAATTGGCGATCTGGAGGCATTTCTGAAATACTTCAAAGCTATCTCGTCGGTTTCGCCCGGACCTATGGACAGGATTACTGTTATAGGTTAGCGGATCAATTGGAAATCAGATCAAATTAGGCAGACTAAAAGCAGGTGCCAGCGTAATCTGTCTGGCACCTTTTATCTTGGATTTTTTCTATTTAGAGCTTTTGAAATACAAAAATTTTTTCATATTCTAGCTGATCTTTGGGGACCGGTTCTTTTTCCTCATCCGGATAGCCGAAGGCGATCATCGACTCCACATGGTAATTCTCAGGAAGACCAAGCACTTGCTTGACATAATCCTCTGAGGATAAATTGCTGCTGTGCATTCTCTTTCGGACCTGAATCCAGCATGATCCCAAACCGAGGCTGCAGCCTTCAAGCTGCAGAATGATGGCGGCAATGGAACAATCTTCCACCCAGACATCCGACTCACCCTGCACTGCGCAGATAACTACCCCCAAGCTTGCTCCTTTCAGGAAACCCGAGCCGCTCTCTTTAGCTCTAGAGAGCACCTCCAGCGTTGCTTTGTCTGTGACAAAGACAAAACGCCAGGGATTGATGCCCCGAGAAGAAGGAGAGCGCAGCGCGGCTTCCATAAGCAGCTCTATCTTCTCGGATTCTATTTTCCGGTCCTTATATCTTCTGATGCTGCGTCTTTCTCTGAGAATGTCAAGCATTGTAATCCTCCTTTCATGCCGCTAATTATCCGATTTCATCCAATTGCTCCTGATACTCCTGGCAGCCAGCATTCCCGTAGAAAATGCCGCTTGCAGATTATAGCCTCCCGTATCTCCGTCCACATCTAAAACCTCGCCCACCAGATAAAGTCCTTTAACCAGCCGGGACTGCATGGTTTTAGGATCGATCTCTTTTCTTTCCACTCCACCTCTGGTGACCATGGCGGTGTTATAGCCGCAAAGATCAGATACCACCAGAGAAAAGCCTGTGAGATTATCAACCAAAGAGCTGCGATTCTCTCTGGTCAATTGAGCCATCTGCAGATCGGAAGGCATTCCCGATATCTCTAGAATTCTCTTTATCAATCGGGGATAGAGCGGCACAGTAGGAAGCTCAAGGTGAGATAGATCCGCAAGTGCAGATAATATGTTCTTTCCACCGTCTTGTCGAGCCTTGTTTACGAGCCATTCCTCCAGAGCCTTTCGTTTATCGCCCGGCACAAAAGAGAGCCTTAAAATATCTCCCGCTCGAATATATCGGGATGAATCGAGAATTCCAGGGCCTGAAAGCCCCTCGTGGGTAAATAAAATATCGCCCTGATGCACTCTGATTTTTGCATGACGGTAAAGCGAGATCTTCATATCCGGAAACGAGAGACCGGCCAGATCAGAAAACGGATAATCCTTAATGAGAAGCGGGGTCAGAGCCGGCCCGATCTCGCTTATGCGATGGCCGAGAATTTCGGCAAACCGGTAGCCTTCTCCACTCGAACCGGTGGCGGGATAGGAGCGGCCCCCGGTGGCTATTGCCAGCAGCCTGCTGCGATAGCTGCCTCCTTTGCAGCTTACCAGAAAATCACTCTCATTTCCTGCAACCTCATTTCTGGTTATGGACATGACCGCCTGGTTGCACTTGATGACGACTTCTTTTTCCCGGCATTGCTCCATCAAGATATTAAGTACATCCCTGGCCCGCCCGGTCTTTGGAAATATCTTGCCTCCCTTTTCTCGGACCATCTCCAGTCCTTTTGATTTAAAAAAGGAGATAAGATCGTTATTTGTGAATCCGAGAAGAGCCGGGCGCAGGAATCTGCCCTGACCCTTATCTCCATAATGATCAAGAAGGTCCTGAATATTGCCATCGTGAGTTATATTGCATTGGCCGGACCCTGAGATGAGGAGCTTATGCCCTGGGGAGTTCTTCTTTTCCAGAATCAGAATCTTTTTGCCGACCAGCATGGCGTTTATGCCGCAAAAAAGCCCGGAAGGCCCGGCTCCGATGATAATTAAGTCATAATGGCATTGGCTCTCTTCCTTTCCAGATGAGAGCTCATCTTGAAATAATTCGTCTCCAACATAGGCCTTCGGCAAGCTATCCTGTTTGTCATCCTGCATGCCATCCTGCATGCTGCTGTTTTTCTTCCGAAGCTTGGCCAAAGGACCCTCTCGATTCTCAGCTATTTCTCGTTTTGATGCTGATGGCTAAAAAGCTTACTAGTCCGGAATTGTTTATATAGCAATACCCGATCCATAAACTGGAATATATGCTGAAGATTACTCCATATCTAGGTATCATAGTATTGATAGTATCCATTGGCGGCATATTTTATCCCAAGCTGGGCTACTTCCTCTTGCTGGTCTTTGCCAGCCTGATGATCATTGCTCCCTTTCGAGGACGATGGTTTTGCGGAAATCTCTGCCCGCGGGGAAGCTTTGTTGATTTCTGGTTGGCTCCCCTGAGCCGAAAGCTGAAGATTCCGCCCCAATTCAGGAGCATGTGGCTGCGAGCCCCTATCTTCGTCGTTCTCATGGGATTCATGATCTTTCGCATTATACAGACCGAGGGCATAGTTGACAGGATAGGAATGGTTTTTGTCACGCTCTGCATTCTGACCACATCAATTGCCATCCTTTTTGGTGTAATCATAGCCCCTCGGACCTGGTGCTCTTTTTGCCCCATGGGCACGCTGCAAAGAGCAATGGGTGGCAAGAAGTACCAGCTAAAAGTGGACACAGAAAAATGCATCGACTGCAAAAAGTGCCAGAAGGTCTGCCC
>JAQTXY010000410.1 GCA_028688535.1 Methanothrix sp.
ATGGGTCTCGCCGGAAAATCCATAGATGGCACTGACCTCAGAGAAATTGGCCTCTCTGCCCAGCTCAAAGGCCAGATCTCTCATCTTGTAATTTTCCGATTGGAAATAGATGTGGCTGTTCTCTTTTGGTTCAAATCCCAGGGCGATAAGGCTGAGGATATACTCATTGATGCCCAGGGTTCTGCATCTCTCCCAGCTTATGCCTCGCACAGCATGCGCTTCCATATCGGCGACTGCTGCAAAAGCGTCTCCACCCTGTTGCTGGTGCCAGATGATCTCATTCATGACCATCATGTGACCGAAATGTGCTCTGCCGGTGGGCATAAATCCGCTCATAACTGCAAAGGGCTCATGATTTTGCATGGCACGCAGGACCGCGTCGTAGTTTCTATGGCCAAAGATGATCTTGCGAGCCATGTACTTGTGAGGCTCACGAAGCTCTGGGAGTATATCATCAAAGCTTGATATGCCAAACTCCACAAAGAGTTTGTTGTAATCGTCTACATGAACTGCACCCCAGGGATCAAGCTTCAATTCCATGGCCCAAGGGAGTGAAAACGATGATATATCTATCTTCTCATTGTTGTTAGCAAAAAAATTAACATCTCAATGCATTTATGGTATAATCATGAAGCCCGAAAAAGTGCTTGAGGTCTGCCCTGTCTGCGGCAGCTCTGAACTCTATTTGGAAGCAGGCGGCTACACCGGCAAGGTCTACCATTGCAAGAACTGCGATTACATGGGCGCTCTTATCGTGGAGGCGGACGAGGAGATGGCCAGGGCCATAAGAGAGGACTATGAGAAAAGCGGACAAAAGAGGAGAGACGACTGATCTCTCCGCTAGATCATTTCTTGATTTTCGGTACGGCGTTCTTTCTCCTTCGCCTCTTTCTGCACCTTGATTACCTCCGCTCCGAAGAGGAAGATCTGGGCTGAATAGTAGATCCAGAAGAGAAAGATCACTAACGATCCGGCCGCTCCATAGGATGAGCCAACATCGACTATGCCGACATAGGTCTCTATGAGAAAGTTTCCTACCGCGAACAGGAGTGCAGCCAGAGCCGAACCGGGAAGCACCTCTCTCCATCGCAGCATCACCTCGCTCAGGGTCTTGTAGCAGGCCGCAAAGAGCAGGGATACAAAAGAGAAGGAGATCAAAAATGTGAGAATCCTTAGCATCCCCAGGTGAATGGGCAGAGATGTCTCTATCAGCTTTGCAGCCGGCATGAGAAGAGCGGTGAATACGGAGGTGACCAGCAGCAGAAAGGCGACCAGGGCGATGAGCAGATATGAGTGCAGGTAATTGATGATGGTATTCATAATCGGGACAGATCTGTCCGGAACTCTCCAGATGATATGAAAGGCTCTCCTGGTATGAACGAAGAGACCCGCAGCGCCAAATACTAAGAGACAAATATTGATCAAGGTGAAGCTGAAGGATGAGGCCTGATGGGATGCCTGGTGGATCAGGTCGTCAGCCACGTTTGGCATCTGCTGGCCTACCAGATCTTGAGAGGTGGCTACTACCTGACTATCAAGAAAACCGTGCTGGAATAATGAGTTAAATAATATTAATGTTAATATAGCAAGTGGCACAAAGGAGAATAGGCCATAGTAGGCAAGGGCTGCCGCCAGAAGTGAGGCATCGTCTTTGAGCCACTCTGCAAAAGCCTTTCTTAGCAGCTTTACTGCGATCATAAGAGGCGAGAAAGACAACATGATCCAATACAGCTTCTTTCCCTATGGCTATCTGTTATCTGAGCGGAGGATCCTGGCCTTAAAAAGAATAACGGAGAGCACCCAAGCTCACGGCGCTCCCTTCAGATCCTCTCTTTGTGTGATGTTCTTGATCTCCTGCTTGAGGTCCTCGGGCAGCCCCTTGATCTCCACATCCAGGAAGCCGCGCACGATGACGCTCGTCGCTTGCTCGGAGGTCAGACCGCGAGCCATGAGATACTCCAGTTCCTCCTCAGAGATGCGTCCCACTGCCGCCTCATGGGACATATCCAGATCCCGGCACTGGCCGTCCAGCTCCGGTATGGAATAGATTCTGCCCTTGTCCGAGAGCAGAAGTCCGACGCACTCCAGATGGGCTCTTGCCCCCGGAACTCGGCCGGTCATTCTTCCCCGGGCGATGACCTCTCCGCCAACGGAGACCACTCTGGAGATAGACTCGGCACTGGTCTCTGCCGCATCGAGGTACACATTGCTGCCAATGTCGATATTACCAGTGGTGGAATAGACCACCGTGTTGAAGCTGGCCACAGCTCCCCGCCCTGCCAGCGTGGCCGTAGGGAAGGTCTGGATGGTCTTGACCGGCTTTAAGAGGATGTAGTTATTGGAGAGAGATCCGCCTTCAGCAATGGTTATGCCCGTTCTCGGTCTCACCTCTACCTCTTTGCCCCAGCTATGCACCATGGTGAAACTTACCTTGGCGTTCTTTTGAATGTAGAACTCAGAGACGCCGATATGCAGGCCGCGTTCCACATGCGCCGGCGTGGTACAGCCGGTGATGACATGCAGCTCCGAGCCTTCTTCGGCAATGATGACATTGTGCACCCGCTGGTTGAGATTGGATGATCCCAGATACAGGCAGCTCTTGACTGGAAATACGGTCTTCATGCCCTTCTTGGCACGGATAAAGTAGCCTGCCGGTGGCGCTGCCGCTACGTCCGCCGTATACTTGTCGGCATCAGCCGCCACCAGCTTGAACCAGTAATCCTGCAAAAAGTCGTACTTCTCCAGAGCGGAGGCCATATCCATGATCTC
>JAQTXY010000411.1 GCA_028688535.1 Methanothrix sp.
CAAACCCATGGAGTCGTCCCGCTATGAAGCGGCCCGAGCCGAGATCGAGGAGCTTCTTAAGTTAAGCATCAAGGAGACGGGCACAGAGTACAAGATCGAGAAGGATGAGTATAATTATGTCTGGGTCGTCTTGTCAGACCCGGACTTTGAAGATCTTGTGACCAATATTCAGATGGTGAGCCAGGTGCTGATGGAGCAGGGATTCGGAACGCAGCTCTTGGCTGCTGTCTACCGTTTCCGGGGAGAGGCGGTAATTTATTGGATCTATAGCTTCAAGCTGGGCTCTTACTACCCCTTTGTTCCAGCGAGTGGCCGGCAGCGTGACACCTCCCGGGAATTTCGGCTGAAGGCTATAATGGAGAAGGAGATGCCCATCGAAAAGGACGAGAGCAAGTGGTATCCCATGTGGGGGATGCCACTTTAGGATTTTTTAACGGAAAGCGGTATTAATTATCAATTGCATCATTGTGCAGGTAGGAATTCATCCATAATCCGGTTGAATTCTTCTGGCTTGTCCAGTTGAAGCCAGTGTCCTGTATCGGATATACTGACATGAGGCAGATCGGGCAGGAGGTTATGCAAACTTATGGGCATATCGTTGAGAAGAGTTATGACGGACAGTTTTTTCCCTGGATAGCGCTGCAGCGCAGTTATTGGATCAAACTTGAGTGTTGACCTGAATACCTCGATCACGACCTCTCTTCTGGTGCTGTGCAGATCTTCCAAGACCTTTTTCTGAACGGAAGGATTTGAGCTGGCAAGCATAGCTTTCCAGTACTCTTCAACCGTCCTGGCATATGAATCCGAATCCAGTGCTGCCAGGAAGGGCTTGATTTGTTCAGCAGGCAACTTCCTCGCATCTCCAGAGGGATCGGCCAATAATAGCCCGGCGACCATTTCCGGATGTCGTCCGGCATATTCAATTGATACCGATCCTCCCATGCTGTGGCCAACCAGGACAAATCGATTCAGACCCAGAGCCTTTGAAACGGAATAGATATCATTGGCCATTGCATCAATAGAGTAGTCTCCATCCCTGGCCGGATCGGACTTGCCGTGGCCTCGCAGATCAATGGCGATGGCCCGACGCTCCTTTCGCAAGTGCTCAAGCTGGCAAGACCATTGCCCGGAATTGCCGGCAAGAGAATGAATGAATAAGACGGGAATGCCACCAGAGCCTCCATCGTCAATGCAAAGGGCAGGTGAATACGTGAAACTCTCAATGCGTATTAATGTCATTTCTATCCATCAATGGGGAATTTTGCCCGGATCTCCCTGCTTCTCAGCACTGGCAAATCCATCTCAGCCAAAATTCCCTCAATTCTTTTTCTCTCCGCGGAGCGCAAGGACTTCCTATCAAGATAAGCATAGGTAGCATTCGATTTGCTGCATGCCTCCTCCACTACCTCCCGATTTACTCCTGCCATCTGATAATTGGAGAAGAGATGCCCAAAAGCTACGGCTGCCTCGAACAATAGTTCAGTCTGCCTGGCCACATAGTGCCCACCGCCAAAGCCCAGGAAGACGGGAAGCTCCTTGCAATCCAGGGCCAGGATTGCCCGGGCAACCGTCTCCCCGGCTTGCAGATCCTGCCATTCCTTCTGAGTGCTGCCTATTTCTGCAAAAAAGCAGGGCGTCTTCAAGTCCACCGGCCCGTGATGAGTGGCTTCGGCAGATACTGCATAGCCGGGAAGAGCAATGTTGTGCAAAAACGATCTCAGGCCGCAGGGTGCTGCCGCAGAAAGTTTGCTCAGACCATCTTCCAGTATGCCTGTGAAGTGTCCGCCCAGCCAGGGCAAACCGGCTTTTGCTTCGTGGCGGCTGGCAAAGACTATCATCTCCGGGTGCAATCCTAAATCAGCCAGTCTATCATCTAGGCCGCTTAAGCGTGTCTGCTTTTCATCGTGAATTATGAGACGCCATCGACCATAAGACCTGTAGCCTTCCTCATACTGCCAAGGGCATAGCTCCAGTAGGCGTTTATAAATATTGAAGCTTGCCGGATCTGCTCGGGAACAGATTACGGCAATCTCGCGATCCAACGCAATCTTCAGATCTCCTTGCTCACATCCAGCATTTTAGCTACCATTGGCGCATAATCGATCTTGCTGGCCTTTATCTCAGCAAGCGGCATGATCACGAGCATGGGTCTCTCACTAATCAAACCCTGGGCAGAGAGAGTGCGAAGCTCCTTATCCATGCGGTTCTTTAAGTCCGGGTAGCCTGTGGACAAAAAGGCTCCAAAGATCTCTCCCGGCTGCAGATAGCTGAACAGAGGCGCTCCAATCCTGCGGAATGCCTGATAGACCTGGGCAAGATCCTGGCGATCGTGACCGTGCCTGATGCGCACATGATAAAAGGACATCAGTTCGCAGCAGATCTTCTGCCAATCCACATAAGCCTCGCGAGTCAGTAGCCCGCTCTGGAAGAACTTGGTTCGCTTTCCAGAGATGGTAGGCCGGGAGATGCCCGTTCTCCGGGAAAGCTCGAGGTCCGAGAGCATGGGATACTTCACAAAAGAGAAGAGTGTGAGCTTGTCTTTCTCTGTGAGGCGGGAGTCCTCAGTTAAAGCGGCTTTGGGCGGCATTACCTCATCAGATAGATCGGATCTTGCGAGATCAAAAAGACCATCTACTGCGAGAGCTGCATCAGCCGAGTAGCTGGAGACCTGGAAGGGATAGTGGAAATAATGAATATCTTCCACAAACTCGCTGCGGTAGTAATCATCGATTATAGGATCAAAGTTCACCCGAAAGTCGGTGA
>JAQTXY010000412.1 GCA_028688535.1 Methanothrix sp.
TTCATCCTGTCTCCATGACTGAAAAGTCGTGGCTCAATTGAAACTGTCATGCCTGCTTGGGCAACTCATGTGGCATGAAAATGCTAATCGAGATGAAAGCTACCCATAAGTACAAAGGTCATCTTAATATCAAAATCTGTAAATCAAAGGCTCTGGCTCTTCAGCCCCAAGATCTCATCGACCTTTACGCCCGCCAGCTTCCATACAGAGCTTTTCTCATCCAAAAGCAATACCTCCACCGGCTCTTGGGGCGAATGGCCCAGAGCGGAGAGGACATTGGAAGAGAGGGATTTGCTCTTAATCAGGTTCACAAACATCTCTCGCACCGCCCTTTTTTGATCCCTGTCTTCTACCTGTACCAGACGGCCTGGCAGGGCCACAAAGCTGAAAGCGGAAAGATCGGGTGAATAGTGCTCTATCTCCACGGTCACAAAGGGATTGTCCCGAAAGTGCTTCACCTTTTTACCGTAGTTGGTGGACAGGAAGTACATGAACCTGCCATCAAAGACATAGATAAATGGAGCAATGTAAGGATGTGTCTCGCCTTTGAAAGCAATGCGGCAGACATATTGCTCTTCCACCAAACCGTCATACTCCACCTTTGCCATGCGAGGCATTTTGAAGATTTCTTCGGGCATTCTCCATTCTCCTCTCAGAAGAGCTTTAATAATGACTTCATCTAATGCTTGAAAAGGATTTCGAGATGATTACTTTCGCCCCGCCTGCGTTTTGGTTATAATCTATAAATTTGCACATAATTGCAATGGTCACCCTGGAGAAGATTGCCCACCTGGCGGAGGAGTGCAGATTCGATTCATCCGGGCCGGTTCAAGGTGCTTTGCAGGCTAGCATCGATGAGGTAGACGTCGAGAAGCTTCGCCGTTTGGGAGAGGGCACACGCCATGATGTTTGCGCGTCCACCTATTCTCCTCGCGAGACGCCTCTTCCTGGAATATGTCATGCCTTCAGCCAGGACGGCAGATGCGTCAGCCTCTTCAAGACGCTTTTCACCAACCACTGCACCCATCAATGCAGCTACTGCAGCAATGCTACGAGCTGTAGCAGCAAATCAAAAGCCTTCTCCTACACTCCAGAAGAGCTGGCCAGGATCACCCTCTCTCTCTACCGCTCGAACTATATCGAAGGGCTCTTTCTCTCCTCAGGAGCAGGATGGGATGAAGATCGCATCACAGAAAAGATGTTACAGACCGTGAGGCTGCTGCGGCAAAAATTTGGCTTTAGCGGATACATTCACCTCAAGGTGCTGCCCGGATCATCTCGAGATCATATCCAGGAAGCCGCAAAGCTGGCGGATAGGGTCAGCATCAATCTGGAGGCCGCATCTGCTTCGCATATGAATGAGATATGCACCACCAAGAATTACGATAACGACATTCTGCAAAGGCAGAGATACATACGTGATATTCTATCCGGGAGCAGCAGGAACTGCAAATCTATTCTGCCTGCCGGACAGACCACTCAGCTTATTGTTGGAGCCTCTGGGGAGAGCGATGAGGAGATCTTTCAGAGAGTTCTTTACGAATATCGGGAAATTGGGGTGAAGAGGGCCTACTATAGCGCTTTTTCCCCTCAGCAGGGAACGCCATTTGAGAATAAAACGGCCCAGCCTCTCTGGAGAGAGCACCGCCTCTATCAGATGGACTGGCTTTATCGAATTTACCACTTTCAGCCTGGCGAGATCCGCCATGCCTTTGATGAGAACGGCTTTCTTTGCAACGCCGATCCCAAGATGGCCATAGCCAGAGAGTCCATGGACAGACCTCTGGACCCGAACACGGCCACGTTGCAGGAGCTGCTCCGAGTGCCGGGCATTGGGCCTCGGAGCGCGCAAAGGATCGTGGCCCTTCGCAAAAGAGCGCCGATTGTTAGCAAAGCTGAACTGGCGGCCATAGGATTACGAATTAAGAGAGCTGCGCCCTTTCTAAAGATCAACGGCTGGAGAGACACCACACTGGAGATGTGGCAGGCTTGAAAATTCCGGACAACTTCCACTACTACCTCTCTATGCACGAGGAATGCAATGAGAGGCTTCTTGCCAGGGCTGAAAATCTTCGGGCAGAAGAGGTGGAGTTCTCGCCAAATCACGAGGTAGTCCGCATAAAGAAGATGGTCAATGCCGTTATGGGCGAAGCGCACCGCATGAAGGCATTTGTGAGGCTATCATCTCTTGGCGCATCGGTCCTTTACGGCTTTTTCAAGCCCAGGCACAAAATTGGAGAGCACATCTGCGACCATTTTGCCCGCAGAAATGCCGGGATGATAATAGTATTGGGAAACGGCAGGGAGAGCTGGGTCTCCCTCTGCCGGGAGGGCAGGATCTGGCGGGATCATGGAGGCGGGATGGCCGCAACTCTGGAGAAGCTGAAAGCTGCGCTTCATTGCGACCAGGATGGATCAAGCGACGACGGATCCTGTGGGGACCCCTCTAACGTGGAGGACCTCTGGCAGGTCTACTACGACAGCCAGTACTGTCCTGAGAGAAAGAATCTGACGGCATTCAAGAGGCACATGCCCAGAAGAGATCAAGAGGCTGCAGGTCTGCGGCTAATGCAAAACAGGAAGTATGCATCGCTAGATGACTTTCTCAGCGACTAAAAAATGAGAGATTTAAAAAATGCGATATCTTACTCTCGCCTCTTTCGCAGGGCTATTGCCGCCAGACCGATCATGGCCAGAGACGCCAACGCCGGGAAACCGGGCTCCTCTCTTGCGGCCTCCCTTGACATTGTAGCGTTCTCAAAT
>JAQTXY010000413.1 GCA_028688535.1 Methanothrix sp.
ATCTCGAGCTTGATCAGGAGACCGCATATTCACAGAATGCCGATAAGCTCAAGAGAAACGTATCCTCCGTCAATGGAGGAAATGAATCCGCCCTTAATCTTATCCAGCAAACGAAATTAACCTATGCAGGTGAGACGCCACTTACCGGTGGAAAGCTCCTCAACTCCAAGGCCTTCTACGGAGGCATTGGTGCCAATGTGCAGGAACTCTTCTCCGTAAATGAGATGGAACAGGATCAGACCGCATTCTTTGCCTCAACCACGCCCTATGAGACACCCTACGGCAAGCCGGAAGATCTGCCGGGCTTGCTCAAGAGTGCAGGCCGAGACACCGCTGCGGTCCAGGATCTCATGACAGCCAGCAATGGGGTATATGTTCCGTCCCATCTGATTGGTCTCGAGACCAAGAACTCCTTCAATGGTACCTGGGGCACCGACGCAACCTGGCACAAGATATTCTACAAGGACATAAAGGCTCACGAGATGTTCACGGGTGTGTTCGAAGCCGAGAAGACCATTAAGTTCCATGAGAACCCGGTGCCGGATAGAATTCGTGCACCGTGCGAAGGCATAGACTGCTAGGCCGAAAGAGCCTGCAGTTTTTTTCTTTTTTTTCTTGAGTAAATATTTAGGGGGGGTTCGCATGAAAAGACAGATAATGATAATTTTCATTCTTACAGCAGCCCTGGCACAAGCCACAGTTGAGGATTCAAGCATGGCACCTGGTGAAGTATCGACAGGTCTTGGGACCAGTTTCACATCTACCTCATTGCCGACATTTCTACCCAGCCCCTGTTCGGGTGATTTTGGGGACCTTACTGTGAGCATCGGCATCACTGGACCTGAGTCGGAGCCCGATAAATCATATACGACTCCAGGAAAACCACTGGACTTCATGATTACGATAAGTAACGACGGCAAGACGGAGGTAGAGGCACAAGTAAGTGTCAATCCAACGATCTGTCCGTTTGAATGGTTCAGCTGGACGAGCACCCCAGTGACCATCCCAGCGGGAGCCTCTCGCTATTTGTCCTTGCAAATTTCGCCGGACTCGAACGCTGTAGCTGGTGAGTACAGATTCGCAGTGGAGGCCTCTGCCAAATGCCGCCGCTCTGGGCAAAGAGATGCTAAATTTAAAGTGCAATCATTCGACTACGCCTCAGAGACCTCTGTGAGTGGCTCGGGACAGTTCCAGATCGATAAAGACCTCAGGTCCATGAACTCCGGTATCAAGTCCACCAAAAGCGTGCTGTTTTCCGGCAGCGTGGATGCCCTGGTAAAGAACGAATACCTGGTGGACAAGGCACTGGGCAAGAATGCCAATTTCCAGGAAAAGGATGCAGTTGACAATTACAATGCCGTCTCTCTTGGAGACGCACTTGTAGGAACTGAGAGCTTCAAGAGTTCTGCGATTTTTGGAGGAGTTGGCGCCAAGGTCCGCGAGAGCTATGATGTCTCGCAAATGGAGTTCAAGGATCAGGATTTTACACTGCATCAGACCGGATCTCTAAAGAAGACGGCTGAGTTTAAGACGGCAGATAACTTTACGGGATATTACCTGATAGATGCCAAGCAGGTGGTCCCCGGCCAAAAGAATCTGAAGGAATTCGAGGAGTATTTCGGGTCCTTTGAGATCAACCGGAGAATACTCTTCCGGGATGCCGCAAAATCTAAGGCGCCATGCCAGGACGGAGATTGCCTGAAATCACCGAGCATTAACGCACCGACGAGCAGCAGTCCCAGCTTTACCAGCCCCTGCTTAAGCAGCTCATGTAGCGATTTCGTGGACCGGCTGAATTCATTCGGCAAGTAGACATGAGTCTTTCTTTTTTTCGCGATACAATCCATGCAATATGGCAGCAAAACCTTGAAATAGCCTCCTGAGGAATTGGATTCGGGTGCTAGGGTATCCGGAGAGTGAATGCCTGGATTTTTTATAATTGCCCAGTTAAGGGAGAACCAGGCAAGAGGAGGATGTGTGGATTGAAGAGAGAATTTATTGTTCTAGCGGTTATTGTCATGGCACTAGTCGGCATGGCAGGCGCTGCCAATTACATGTACGAGAAATCGTCTGTAAAAGGAGTGGGGTATAGAAGCCTGGAGATTGTCATCTCCACGCAAACCGGCTTTAATGGGCAAAAGTTGGTGGAAAAGCAGTCCGGTTCAGGAAATGTCATCACTTCCAGAATTGAGCTTGAAGCTGAGAGGCAACCTGCGGACCTAATTTCATGTGTTTGGCCGACCGGGTCAGATGCCATGGACTACATCAACTTCACCTCAGAACAGGAGCTGGAGTACATGCCCGTCTCATATCAGACCGGCACTTACGACCAGAAATGGGTGGATAAGCTCTGCGTGCAAAACTACAAGATAGGCGCTGTGCTTACGGAGATGTACACTCATGCTGAGCACCTGCAAAAGACCACCGAGATCAAGACTAGGGGATATAATAGCAACACCCTGACAAATGTCCCGGCTTGCTGTACAGGCGTTCTAGAAGCTAACTTGAACAGCAACGTCATCGGTGTAGCCCACATCGGATGGATCTCCCGCGATCCCAAAGCTGACGACCAGCTCAAGGGCCGCCATGCTGAGTACGGCAGATCTGTTGAGGACCTGACTGGTGTCTTCTCCATCGAGAAGTTCATCCAGCTCTGGGGTAACTCCACCTGCGGTGCCATCAGCGTCGATTGGCTACCTTGCGTCTAAAACTTAATTGGAAGAAATAGAGAAATAGCGCTGAGATGCATAATTCAGCGCTTG
>JAQTXY010000414.1 GCA_028688535.1 Methanothrix sp.
ACAAGGATCGAGAGATCGGTGATAAAGGGGCCTTGCATAATCGGAAAAGGCAGCATCATCTCTGATTCTTATATCGGTCCGTATACCTCTGTGGGATATGGATGCAGAGTCTGCGGAACGGAGATCGAGGATACTATTATTATGGATGATAGCCGGATAGTCAATGCAGGAAAGATTGTTGAGAGTCTCATCGGCAGAAACGTCCGCATCCAAGAGGGCATCGCCCTTCCCAAGGGAAACAGGCTCATTGTGGGCGACAACTCCGAGATATCGCTGTGATTTTAAATGAAGCTTCTTGTTACGGGCGGTCTTGGATTCATAGGAAGCAACTTCATAAGATTCATGTTGCACGAACACGATGACTGCCGAATAATAAATGTTGATGCCTTAGGGTACGGCTCCAACCAGAATAACCTGTTAAACTTTAAGGATAATGACCGATACACTTTCCGGAAGGGAGACATAGCAGACAGGGAATTTATCACCGGTTTGATCAAGAATGTAGATGCTGTAGTCAGCTTTGCCGCGGAGACTCATGTGGATAGATCGATTTCGAAACCCGACTCGTTCTTGCACAGTAATGTTCTGGGGGTATTTAATCTCCTAGAGGCATTGAGACTTCATAACTCTACTGCCAGGTTTGTGCAGATATCCACCGACGAGGTTTACGGGGACATAATGAATGGCTCTTTTACAGAGGAGAGCACCCTTCGGCCTTCATCGCCCTATTCCGCCAGCAAAGCGGCGGGAGATGTCTTTGTGCAGGCCTATGCCCGAACTTATGGTCTGCAGGCCATGATCACCAGATGCACCAACAATTATGGCCCATATCAGTTTCCCGAAAAGCTGATCCCCAAGACCATCCTGCGAGCCAGAAATGGCCTGAAGATCCCCATTTATGGAACAGGCCAGAATGTGAGGGACTGGATTTACGTAATAGACCACTGCCGCGCAGTGGAGCAGGTCCTATTGAGAGGCTCAAAGGGCGAGATCTACAACATCTCTGCGGCAGAAGAGAAGACCAATCTGCAGGTTGCCGGGACCATCCTGCAAATGCTCGGCAAGGTCGAAGATCAGATCGAGTTTGTGGAAGATCGGCCGGGCCATGATGCCAGATACAGCCTGGACTCTACAAAGATCAGAAACGAACTGGGCTGGCGTCCCCTGGAGAATTTTGACGATGGAATCAGAAAGACGGTGAACTGGTATCTGCAAAATGCAGGATGGTGGAAGCCACTCATGGATGATAAGGTACTCAGTCCCACTCCCTGGAAGCTGAATTGGTGAATCCGGACTGGTGAACCCGATGAAGTTATTGATATCTGGTGGAAGCGGGCTCTTGGGAAGTAAGATCGCAAAGATCGCTCAGGCTAGAGGAGATGCAGTCTATTGCGGATATGCCCATAATGAGCCTGCGATTGGCAGTCCAGTCCGATTAGACCTGGCAGATGAGCGCGGCATTCATGATCTGTTGGATCGACTGAGGCCTGACGCAATAGTCCACAGTGCAGCTCTTACAGATGTGGATCGCTGCGAGCGCGAGAGAGAGCTTGCCTATAAGTTGAATGTTGAGGGTACAAGGGCAATTGCCCAAGCTTGCCAAGATGTCGGGGCGTTTCTCGTCTATATCTCCACTGATTATGTCTTCGATGGGGTGCAGGGAATGTATCGGGATGATGAATTGACCAATCCCATTAATTATTATGGTATAAGCAAGCTGCTGGGCGAGCAGTTTTGTCATGGCTGCATTGCCAGGACCTGTGTAATATACGGCTCGCAGCCAGCCAGCGGCAAGACCAATTTCGCTCTGTGGCTGATTGATCGCCTCAGAGCCGGAAAGCAGGTTTCCGTTGTCACTGATCAGTTCATCACTCCCACTTTGAATACCAACCTTGCAGGAATGGTTCTGGAAGCGGCAGATAGAAGGCTTGCCGGAATATATCACATGGCAGGGGCAACCAGGATATCCAGGTACGATTTCGCCTTGCAGGTTGCCGATATTTTTGGTCTGAATGCAGATCTTATCCTGCCTTCCAGGATGGCAGATCTTCCATGGATAGCCAGAAGACCGATGGATTCTTCTCTGGATACATCTAAAGCCAGCAAAATGCTGGCCAATAAGCCGCTTGGGCTCGCAAAATCCCTGCAAATTCTAAGAGCAGAGATAGAAAAGAATGAGGTCAAATGATGTTGCCAGGAATTGTAATAAAGCCTTTAAAGCGATTTGCAGACGAGCGCGGATTCTTTACAGAGATCATGAGAGCTGATTGGACGGATGTGATCCAGGATCAGATCGTTCAGGCCAATATGTCCGTAAGCTATCCGGGAATGGTGCGAGCCTGGCATCGGCACGAACGAGGACAGGTAGATCATTTCCTGGCAGTTAGAGGCGCGATGAAGATCTGTGCCTATGATGATGAAACAGGAGAGCTGGACGAGATCATATCAGCGGGAGACAATCCTCAGGTCGTCAGAATGCCGGGCCACTACTGGCATGGATTTCGAGTTGTAGGAAATGAGCCTGCGACTCTGGTCTATTTCGTGAACCGGCTTTATGATTATTCAAGTCCTGATGAGATTCGCAGGCTTTGGAACGATCCTGCAATAGTCCCCCAATCGATCAATGGCAAAAATGATGATCGTTGCGGCAAGCCTTGGGATTGGTTTGGACCGGCGTTTAAGTGATCTCCAGTGAATACCATCCAGAGAATCGCTAAGAATACTTTCTTCTTGTTGATCTCAAACATCATTGGATTTG
>JAQTXY010000032.1 GCA_028688535.1 Methanothrix sp.
GCCGACGTCGCCCGCCACGCCCGCATGGCCCTCCTGGTGGGGAGAATGCTCGCCTTGCATAAACAGCTCCCCGATAGCTTGCACGCCTCATGAAAAGACCGCCCTGGCAAGCGGCCTGATCGAGGCCACGGACGGGCAGACCGACGCGCTGGTCTACGAGCTTTATGGGCTGACGGAAGAGGAGATCGGGATTGCGGAGGAAGCTGACAAAGGCTAGGCAAATTTGCACCTGCTGATCCCCCGGATCGCTGGCTTGAAAGGCCCACTAGCTGAAACGACTGAAAAGCCTGGCAATCAAGCAATATAAATAGTAAAACAACAAGTAAAGACATAACATGGCCTGCTCAGACAGACTCAATGAACGAAATGAGATGATGCCAGCGAATGAAGAGAATTTCATAGATGAAGATCGGGCAATTACAAGGGGCCTCATGAAACTCTCAGAAAGAAGCCTGGCACGCATTCTTGAAAACGAGCCAGACATTTACATGCTGGAAGATCTTAAGGTTATATTTTAGGTGGAATGTCCGTCCATAATGTCCCAAAGGGAAGCACTATTCTTGTTCACTTTCCGTTTACAGATTTGAGTTCTACAAAATTAAGGCCTGCTTTGGTTATTTATGAAGGTCATCTGGATGTAACCATAGCACCCATGACAACACAATGTCCTCATCCTCCGTTGCCATCGGATTTGCTGATACGCAAAGGTACGCCTTCCTATAAAGCTGCAGGATTAAAAGAGGAGTCGTGGTTATTAATCGACAAAGTATCAACTCTTGAGAAGACGTTTATTGTAGGCATACTCGGAGAAGAGACGATAATCTCAAAAGGGAAGTTAACAAAAAATTTGCTCAGTGCTTGATGTTCGACGATGTCTTAACCATCTAATCCGCAATTGCAGATTCGCTCAATCCGACCCAGCCGACGTCGCCCGCCACGATCGCATGGTTTTCCTGGTGGAGAGAGTGCTCGCCCTGAATAAACAGCTCCCCGAGGCCCGCACGCCTCACGAAAAGACCGCCCTGCAGCGGCAGATCGAATCCACAGACGAAAAGATAGACGGGCTGGCCTGCGAGCTGTATGGGCTCACTGAGTAGTAGATCGAAATTGTGGAAGCGCCGAGCGTATAATGAAATCCGACGAAAAACTATATCGTTTCATGAAGCTAAAACCAAAATAGAGGAAAAGAATGACGCAAGAAGTAGTCGGCCAAAGATATGATCCTGAGAAAAACCAGCTTCCTCATGGCGGCGCTGTGGATATAAATGGCAATATCGTTTGGGCGGTAACCAGAGAGGAAGCTCTTGCAACCAGAGAACGGATTAAGAAAGCTTTTCATAAGAAATGAAACATGTAGCAGTTGATTCTGACATCTTCTTCTTTTCTGTCAGTCAGGATAAAAGAGAAAGGAATGCGCGTCTAGCCTCCAGCCTTCTGGAGCACATCGATAATCATCCCGATCTTCAACTCTGTGTACCGTTCTCTGTTCTGGCGGAAACCGTCTTCAAAACCATAACCAGCGAGAAGGAAGACAAAGCCCCTCAGAAGCTGGACCAGATCTCGACTTTGATCGATCTATGGAGGAAACTGGAGATCCGTTTTCTCCTGCCGAGCGACGAAGCCGCAGAGATTTGCTGGAATCTAGTTGAAGAATGCCAAGATAGAATGCAGGCCACAGACCGAACTCATCTCGGATATTCGTTGGCTTACGGCATGGACTTTCTTATTACGACCGACAAAATTCTTCGGCACTATCAGGTCCCTGAAGGCTTTCGGCTCAAAATTGTCTCGCGGAGAGAAGCTCGGGAAACGATAGGTCTTTGATAGAACTGATTGATTTTGCAGCCCACAAAATGTCGCCCGCCACGACCGCCTGGTCTCCCTAGTGCAGAGATTGCTCTCCTTGCATAAACAGCACCCCGAAGCTGCCACGCCTCACGAGCGCACAGCGCTGCAGCGCCAGATCGAGGCCACGGACGGGCAGATCAACGGTGGCCAGCTCCTCGAAAACGAGCCAAAAATTGTATGTTGGAGGGCTTGATGAAATTACTTACGGGATTGGAGCAACTTGTTCACCGTATCCTCATGATACTGGATCTCATATTCCAATTCTGCCAATTTCGCTGCAACGAACTCCAGCAATTTTCCAGGAGTCACCGGCTTTTCCAAATAGGCGTCTGCCCCTAGATTCAGACATTGAATAGCATTTTCTCGAGTGGAAAAACCCGTAATGATGATCTTTTTCATCTCCGGATTAAGCTGGCGAAATTCAGAGAGAAGAGCCGTGCCATCCATATCAGGAAGCCCGATGTCAATTAATGCCAGGTCAAAATAATTGCTATGCACCTTTTCTATAGCTTCACTACCGGTCTCTGCCGTATCTGTTAGATAGCCCTTCCGCTCTAAGATTAGCTTGAAGCTATCGAGAATACCTCTATCATCGTCAATAATCAATATGCTTTTTTTATCCGTATGAACTCCCCCACTATAAAGACAATCAAAACAAAAAAATTGAAGCCTCGGACGGGATTCGAACCCGCGACCTCGTCCTTACCAAGGACGCGCTATACCGGGCTAAGCTATCGAGGCGCCAAGAGCCCCTTGTGCTGCTCACCCTTCAAGAACCTTTCGGTTGGCTATGCCTTCTCGCCTCTTCATAAACGTCTTCCGTCCTCTTGGCAATTCGATCCCAGCTAAACTCGGCATCAATCCGGCTGCATCCTGCCCGGGCCAACTTCGTCATCTCTTCGGGATTGGCCAGCAGCCGGTTTATGCACCAGGCAATTGACTCCGGTTGAATATAGGCCAGGAGACCGTCTTCGAAATTGTTGATTATGCTCACCGCTTCCGTTGCTACCACCGGTTTGCAGGCATCCCAGGCCTCCAGGACCACGACCCCAAAAGGCTCATTTCTGCTGGGAACGCACATCAGGTCGCAGGCATTGACCAGCTCTTCTTTCTCGGAACTGGGTGTGTATCCCAGGAATCGGCAAGCATCCGCTACACCAAGCTCGCGAGCTCTCCTCTCGCAATCCGGCCTCATACCTCCCTCACCCATGAAGATAAAACGAGCATCTGATCTGTTTCTCAAGATATAAGGCACAGCCTCTACCAGGAGGTCTGGTCCCTTCTGGATGCTCATCCTGCCGCAGAAGAGCACTAAGGGCGCCATGGGGTGTATGCCGTACTTCTCTTTAACCCGGCCCGCATCCAGCCCCTTTCTCATCTTACCCATAATGATGCCGTTTGGTATGATGCGGATCTTCTCTTCAGGCAGGCTATATATCCACATCAACTCGTCTTGCATGCGCCTGGTGGTGACAATCACCTTGGAGGCTTCGTAGCAGCCCAGCCACTCGCGATGGGAGATCTCCTGAGATATGCCGTAACCGAAGTGATTTCCATTCCTACCCCATTCCGAGCTATGCATGGTCAGGAGGAATGGCAATCCAAAGTTATCCTTTATGCGAGTGAGCGCGCACACCGGATGCCAGTCATGACCGTGTACTATATCGAATTTGCCGAAGAGCTTTTGCACTGCACCAAAGCGATCATAGAGCGCATCGCACATGCGGTTCATCTGAGCCAGGACATCACCAGAGCTATCTACATCAGCCCTCTGGTAATGGACGCCGTTGATCTTGTCGTAGGATTCAAAATCACCTCTGCGCGTAAAGATATGTACTTCATGTCCTCTTCTGGCCAGCGCTTCTGAGATCTCCGAGACGTGGGGGGCCACCCCGCCCACCTTTATTGAGTATAAGCTCTCCCAGGAAAGCATTCCGATTCGCATTTCTTCACCGATATTTTCTTGCTCTGTAGCTACTGTTATTCGTCTTTCATCGATACGATACGCTTTATGAAATACATTTGGAATGAAATAGGCAAACCACTGTTAATTTAGGTTTGGATAATTGATTAACTTTTCGGCGCAAGAAGATCGCTTTTTGCTAATGCCGAAAGCTTTGCGGCTGCATACTCAGGGGCAATTGAGTTGATGTAAACACCAGTACCCCTCTCAAAGCCTGCGATCTTGGAAATAGCCGGCTGAATTCGGATATTGAGATGATAACCAAAAGGAAGCTGGAAGATCATGGAGTTTGAGGGCGGATCGTTCAAGACGGATCGCATGCTGCCCAGGGCCAGCATCAATAGAGCTGCCAGGCTTTTGCCTTCCGCCTCATGCATCTCTCTAAGGTTGGCAAAATGCCTCTTGGGTAAAATCCAGGTCTCATAGGGTGCCTGAGAATAGAAGGGCGCAATTAGAATCCAGTCTTCGTTTTCGCTAATAAGCCGGCATGACATCTTCTCTTGCTCTACAATATTGCAGAAAGGACAGCGCGAAGCACGGCTGATGGCATCCAGCTCTCTTTTAATCATGGGCGGAAGAATAGGAAGAGTGACGAGCTGAGAATGGCTGTGAGATAATGATGCTCCCGCCTCCTTGCCCCAATTTTTAAAGATGGATACATATTTCACAAGGCCATTGCCAGAGTAATGGACATAGCGATCCTTGTAGACTTGGACTAGCTTTTCCATGTGGCCTTTGCTGAAGTCCGCCGGATTTTCTCTGTGCCTGGGACTATCCACAATCACCTCGTGAAAGCCCTGCCCAGGCAGTGCCTGCCATTCTGTGGTAGCGGGCCCAGGAGATGGAACCATGGCCGCAAAGACATTAGGAAAGACACGCATCTCCCAGGCGGAAATCCTCGACGGACCATCGGATGATACACCTTGCTTGGTGTAAACTGCTACCGCAGGTGGAGTCATCTCCTCGTTTCCCGGACAAAATGGGCAAGCTGCCTCGCCCCCCAACTTAGACTTTTCCTTTGGGAAGTCAGATGGCCTATTACCACGCTTTGGTGCGATTATGCAGTATTCATCCAGGAAATAATGTCTTCTTAACTCCGACATCGTCTGCGTCCCATCTTATCATCCTTCGTCAAACCACTTCTTTATAAATCGCCAGGGTCCTCTCCGCCGCTTTCTGCCAGGTGAACTCTTCCAGCACCCTAGCCCTGGCGTTAGATCCCCAGGATCTGAGGCGATCCAGATCTTCCAGAGCGAGATTGATGCCCCAGGCAATATCATTGGGATCACGAGCATTGACATGAACGCCTGTAGGCAGCTGCGCTGCCGGGTTTTTCACAATCTCTGCCAGGCCGGATGTGCCGGAAGCGCCCACCACTGCCGCCTTGCCCATGGCCGCCGCCTCGAGAGCGACTATGCCGAAGGGCTCATAGATGCTGGGAAATACACACAAGTCCGCCAGAGCATAGGTGAGCATCTTCTCTTCGCCGTCCAGAAAGTCTGTGACAACCGTGATGCCACCAAGACGTTTCGCTTCCGAAATAGCCCAGCTCTCCAGGCTGCCCTTGCCTACCAATAACAGCTTGACCTCCGGATGCTTTTCCCGGACCAGGGAAATGGCCGAAAATAGCTGCACAACTCCTTTCACAGGCTCCAGCCGACCCATGAAGAGCACGATGATATCATCTGCTGCAAAGCCGTATCTCTCCATCAGCTGCGCCAAGCGCTCTGCATCTGCCCGGTCGGGATTGAAAAACGCGGCGTCCACACCGTGGTAACAGACGCGAACCTTTTGCGGGCTGACCCCCAGGCCGACTAGCTCCTGCTTCATGGCCTGTGAAACGGTAATGACCAGATCAGCTACCTCAGCACCCTTCTTTTCCAGTGCCACGAGCTGAGGATTGGGAGTATCCGTTCGACCGATCTCCAGGCCATGTACGTGATAGATCATAGGAATGCCTTCCCTCTTAACAGCCATGCCACCCAGAAGGCTGAGCCAGTCGTGCGCCACACAGAGCTGGAAAGGTCCATTCTCCATAACACTTGCTGCACACAGTTGGTTTAGGCTGATGAGGTCCTCAAGGAAACGCAGTCCTTCTCCCCAAGAGAGAGTCTGATCAGAGAAGAATACATCAAGCCCGTCTCGGATGGGGACGGGATACATTCTGAATACTTCCACCCCGTTCATATCCTGATATCTCTTCAGTGTTCCATCGCCCAGTGTAAATACCGAGATACTTTCACCCAGGGAGACCAATTCTCTGGATATTTCATCGACGTACACACCAAGGCCGCCGAAGATCCTGGGCGGAAACTCAAGGCTCATGTAGGCAATTCTCATTATCATCACACTTCCGCTGCATTGCAGGACTAAGCTACCAGATTCTTGTAATACTCCCGTACCGGCTCCGTCCAGCTAAACTGCCTGGCCAAAGAGAATGACTCTTCGCAGAGCAGCCGGTATTTGACCTCATCATCCAGATAAGTCCAGGTGAAGTAGTCCAGAGCCAGGGCATAATCCAGTACTGTTTCCTGGCGCTGCGCCTCAATGTTGTCCACAACTATTACGCCTCCCAGTCCCGGCACGCGGCGTTTGATCTTCTTTAGAGCATCGCTGTATCCTGCGGCCCGGCTGACGATGTTGGGTGTGCCTTCCCGGCCTGCTTCCAGGCCGGTAAGAAGAAAGGGCTCATATTGGGAGGGAAAGATCCCGGCAACACAACCGGCCATGATCTCATCCACGCTCATTCCCAGGCCGCCGTCATTCGGACCCACCCACTGAGGATAGAGCAATGCCGCCACCATTCGTCTGCCGGAGATCAGCTCAGATTCATCCAGGCCTCGCTCCTTGATCATATTCTCCAGACGGATCTCATCACCCACTAAAACCTCTGGCGTGAGATTAATGGGAAATCCGGCAGGCAGCTTTTCCTTGTCTTTAGGACCGTGCGCGGCAATAAGGAAGCATACCACCCGTGTCTCCTCGGCATGACGCTGACCGGTCAGTCTATGCTTGAGCAGGTGATCTTGCAGCACCAGGGCATCAAGAAGATGAATGTATCCCTTATTCTCGATCTCTATGCGAGAGATAGTGAAGACCGGAACGATATTCTCGGATTTTACGCATTTGCCATCGCAGTATTTGTAGAGGTTGTCGGTCAAAAATTGCTGAATCTTGGCACGGCAGCGTTCTTTCTTATCCCAGTCGATCTCCTGTGTCTCTACATCGATTCCATTGCGGATGACAATGCCTTTCAAGCGGTGAAAGAGCATGGCTTCTTTCATGGTGGAATCGCCCACGAATGTAACGGCATCGGCATAACGCGCCAGAGCCTCTAAAGTAGCAAAACCGATGGGAGTTCCAACCTCCATCTTGGAGTCGTTTTGGGCGATCTTTTGCAATGACTTATAGCCTGCCGTGCGACCGGGGACGGTGGCGTGCAATGTGCAGACCGTTCTAACAGGAACTCCCAGTTTCTTGAGCCTGGCTGCCGCATAGAAGACGCCAAACTCATGACAATGCATGCTTACTCTAACTTTGGGCATCACCGATTTGGCAAATTCCGAGACCGCCTTGTCGGTATACTTTTGCGCCATCTCTTCCGGAGCACGGGCCAGACCTCTGACCAGCTCGGATACGGCGTAGGAGAGATTTAGGTAGTGGTTGTACTCCGAGCCATAGTGAGCTCTCTCAAAGTTCATAGAATCAAGGCCCACCAGATCAAAGGCCTCGGTCTTGATGGCGTTATTCTGCGTCATCTCCTGATTATTCCAGCGCACCATATGGGACTGATAATAATTAGTATTGAAGAGCACATAGCCGACAGGAACCCCGTCTACCATTCTCTGCCCGGTGACGGTCTCGATGCCGGACGCATTTAATGCCGCCAGAACGTCCCCTAGCTGTGGCCCGATCTCCAGTTTCTCAAATCCGGTGAGATCTGTGACCCGGTTTCGGCCTGCATTCCAGTCTGAACCGGAGGTAAGGTAGCAGGGACCTGCCACCAGGATGTGCAGGCCGCTTTCAATATCGCCTTGTGCCACCAGGCGGGCCAGCATGGTAGCTTCTGCATCCACCACATTCCAGATACCGCCCATCTTATTAGAAACGGGACCTGCTTCCTCTGCAGCCAGGATGATCCATCTTTCGATCATTTTTATACCTCTGATTTCCCGGTCTTCTTTGTCTTTTTTCTCGCCCGATCACGAATAAGGCGAGAGCGAGGACACAGCGATTCCCTCGTCGGCGATGTCCAGGACCCTGATGCTATTGGCGATCTTCGAGCCACGCATCTTCATGATATATATCGACCTGATTAGTGTATTGCCGATGCGCTCACGGCTGAGCATGGTAGCCGAGTCGGCTCCGTACTCCAGGAACTGGTTGGTACCAAAAGCTGTGCCGATAGTCACCAGTGATGTGACGCCGCTGGCTCGAATGGTACCGAAGAGATCGTCGGTCAAAGAGCGGACCTTGAATGGGGCCTCCACAGCCATGAAGAAGGCAGTAAGGTCGTCGATGAAGAGCCTGACGGGCTTTACCTCCTCCAGCTTTCGCTCAACCAGCTTTCTAAAGTTTATAAGAAAATCCACCGGATCGACATCGATACTCTTTTGCAGGCGCAAAACCGGATCGGTGACATCGACAATAGCCAGCTTCCCCTCGTTTTCCAGTTTGGTGAAATCCCAGCCAAAGGAGGACATCATCTCTCGCTTCAGATACTCTGCGCTCTCGGAAGGAGTGATGATCATTCCCTTCTCACCCATCTTAATGCCGTAATTAATAAACTGACAGGCAAAGACGGTCTTGCCTGTACCGGAAGACCCGGTGACGGTATTTACAGTCCCTTTATGAAAACCGCCATCAACCAGTTCATCGTATCCAGGTACGCCTGACTTGGACCTGGGAAATTTGCTGCTCTGTAATGCCAAAACCATCTCGCTCCATCACACTAATTTTCGCTTTGATTTGAAGCTACGGATACTTTTTATATCGTGTCTATGGTAATTAGGCCTTTCGGTGAGAAGCAGAAAAATGAGGAGAGGATATTCATCCAAATCGATATTCTTCAATGTCCCTTCTCAGATCTGGACTGATTTTTGCCTCCGAGAGATTGGAATTGGCGAGCATCATGATCGTTGTTTCGTCATTTTTGTCGTATTTGATGCCCTCCAGATTAGAGCCGGAAAAGTCTACCGCTGAAAGTCCTAACGAGGTCAGGTTGGCCCCTCTCAGATCAGCTCCGGTGAGGTTCACGTTTTGCATAAATATGAGAACCGCGTTGATGTTTCGCATATCTGCAAAGCTTAGATCTACATCAGTTAACTTCACTCCGGTAAATTCTGCGGACCTCAGTTTCGCCTTATGCATGAGTGTACCCTTCAAGTTGTTGTTTTCAAAAACTGATCCGGTCAGATCCGCCCCTGTTAAGTTGGCACCATTCAGATTTGTTCCAGTGAACTTGACTCTGGCCAGATTCGCCCCGGAAATATCTGCATCGGTAAGATCTGCACCATTTAATTTTGTATTTCTCAGATTAGACCCATGCAGATTGGCCCTCAGTAGATAAGCCATGGTTAAGTCAGAGTCGCTGAGATCGGAGCGACTCAGGTCGGTTCCGTATAACTCCGCTCTGGTGAATTGGCAGCGCGTGAGAACGCTGCCTTCAAGATCCGCCCAATTTAGTCTGGCGCCTACCAGGTTTGCGCCAATCATATCAACACCTTTCAGGACAGCTAGACTAAGATCCGTACCAACTAGCCTGGCTCCCTTCAGATTGACATCAGTCAGATTGGATCCACTGAGCGATGTACCGGTAAGATCGACTTTTTCAAGGTTGCACTTCGATACATCAGAGTCAAACAAACGGGCCCCGGATAAAGATGCGCCTATTAGCCTGGCTTCAACAAGTTTCGTTTTGTGCATCCAGGAAGTCTCGAGATTTGCGCCAATCAGGTTAGCTTTCGAGAGATCTGAACCATTCAGACACGAAGCCCCAAGATACGAACCAGAGAGGTTCGCCATGCTGAGGTTTGAATCAGTTAAGTCGGAAAATCCAATGCGAGAGTTGACTAATCTATAGCCGATGAACTTTGCGCCATGACAGCGTGTACTGTAAATATCAGCGCTGATAAGAACCGCTCCAGATAGGTCAGCATCAATCATGTTAGCCCCAACCATATCTGCCTCAGACAGATTAGCTTTCGTCAGTAGCGCATCTTGGAAATTAGCGCGTCTTAATGAGGCACTGGTAAGATTTGCACCCTGAAGATTTGCCGCAGTCAAGTTCGCATGATCCAGATTTGCTCCGACAAGAATTGCGTTTGGTAAACGAGCCTGCCTCAGATCTGCACCATGAAGGTCTGCATCGGTCAGATTCGAGTCGGTGATGTCTGATGCGACAAGACTGGCACTATTTAGATTTGCTTGAGACAGATCGGATCTATGTATATCGGCTTCATCCATATTTGCTCCTTGGAAATTGGCTCTAATCAGCCTGGAATCACCTAATTCAGATCCTTCGAGCACCGATCCGCGAAGGTCCGTCATCTCCAGATTGGAATTTTGCAGATGCGAGCGAGTTAGATTAACTCCTGCCAGATCCAAGCCGCTCAAGTTTTTGCCACTGAGATCGGAAAGATATTGGAAAGGCTGATTGATGATAGTGCTCTGCGACGGAACATCAACGAGACTGACGTTGAAGCGTCGCAGTTCTATCATATCGAACATATAAGTGCTGAGGTTCGTCTTTACTACAGGGATGGCGTTTGCAGATTCGCCTCGCAGAATACGAATAGCCAGATCTGCCGCCAATCTGCCTTGAATTGCACTGGTGGGCATGTTTCCGCCAAGCACACCAAAGCCCATGTAAACGTCCAGCGTACCATAAATAGGAACCTTGCTCGCGCTTCGAAGGAGCCACGCGCTCTCCTCATGAGTCAGAGTCCGCTCTAATCGATCACGATTACAAAGCAATAGAAGGAGCAAACTGCCTTCCTTAAGTGATGATGCGTTGCGCTGCAACTCCTCTACAGTCATATTATCCCAGACAGCAAAGCTGACATTCTTGCAAAAGATAGGAATGGTCTGGTCCACGACCATTCTGTTGGCCTTGCCGGTGGTGGTCTGGTCGTTTACTATGACAATTTGCTCCGTCGTCGGATGCAATTTGAGCATCAAAGAAAGGACGCTTGGTAGATCAAATGCTTCCACAACGCCTGTAAAGCCCTTCTGGCC
>JAQTXY010000415.1 GCA_028688535.1 Methanothrix sp.
GGTGATGAAATTGGACCTTATGGGAAGCATCATAATTGTGCTATATTTCATTGGCCTGGTGGCCATTGGAGCCATAGCCTCGAAGAAGATCAAGAACTCAGAGGATTTTCTGGTAGCAGGAAGAAATTTGGGTTTCTGGACCTTCACTCTTCTGGTAGTGGCCAGCATCTGTAGCGGCATGACCATCCTGGGCGTTGCCGGTCTTGGTTACGCGGCTGGCTGGCCCAGCATCTGGGAGCAGATCTTCGTGCCGCTCTCGGCAGCAGTCTGCATACTGTTCTTTGGAGCCAAGTTGCACACCGTCGCTTCCAAGACGGGCTACGTAACGGTGCAAGACTACTTCGCCCACCGCTTTTACAGCCCGAGGGGCATTCGCGGTACATCGGCGATAATAGGCGTCCTCATCTCCATAATCTACCTGGTGGGGCAGTACGTCTCCATCAGCATGGTCCTGTCATGGCTCTTCAAGATCCCCTATGAATGGTCTCTGGTTATTGGCGCGATAATCGTCATGGCCTACACCATCCTGGGTGGCCTTTACGCCGTAGGCATGGCCGCCCTGGTGCAGGGAATAATGATCCTGGCAGGAGTGTTGCTCGTGGGACCGGTGGTCATTGCCGCGGTGGGAGGACTGGAGCATATCAATGTTGTCCTGGCGAGCATAGATGTGAATATGACCCATCTCTGGTATCCGCAAACGCATCCGCCTTATGCCCCGTACGCCTTTATGACGCCCGAATATCTGGTATCGTTCTTCTTCCTGCTCACCTTTGGGCTGGCGGCAGCTCCGCATGTGGTGAACAATGTCCTGGCGGCAAGAGATGTCAAGTACTTTAAGTGGGCACCACTGGCGGCTTTTGTTATTTATGCCGTGATCATGTACCTGTGCAAGATCACCGGCTTTGCAGCTCGGTCCATGGTCAGCGAAGGTATGATCTCTCTCCCCACGGGTGTTGCTAATCCTTCCGACTACAGCTTCATCGTGGCGGCAGAGTATGTATTTCCGGCCATCTTTGCGCCCATCGTAGCCATAATAGTATTATCGGCAGTCATGTCTACTACGGATCGGCTCATGCTGACCATTGGCAGTTATGTGAGCTGGGATGTCTATAAGCAGTTTATCAATAAGGATGCCTCTGAGAAGTCGATAACCCTGCTCAGCCGGGCGGCCATTGGGCTTTCTACCATCATTACACTCTATCTGGCCTGGTCCAATCCACCGGAGCTCTTGGCTTGGCTGATCTGGATGGCCATTGGCGTGATGCTCTCCTGCTTTGTAACGCCTCTATTTGCCGGACTGTACTGGCGGCGGGCGACGCGCGAAGGGGCCCTCGCTTCGATGATTGTGGGGCTGGTAGGTGTATTTGCCTTCAGCTATTACGCCAAATTCATCTCCCCCATGCCCATGCACCCCAGCATATACGGATTTGCGCTCTCGCTGGCAGCCATGATTGTTGTCAGCCTGATGACCAAGAAACCGTCCGAGAAACTGCTGGATGAGACGAGCACCGGCATGTTCATCCGGGATCGCAAGAAGGCCTGAGCTGAAAAATCCGGCCCATAAGGCCAGGATTTTTCTCCTTTTCTTGCCTATTTTTTTATTCAATTCCCAACGGAATAATAGAGTAGAACCTAACGGACTAAAGAGATCATGCGCCTCAAAGAAAAGCTGCAAGGCCTTGTGCCGGAAGAGCGCCTGAGCGGACTATCGGATCGCTTTCATGTCATTGGGAATATTGCCATACTCTCTCTCGCTCCGGAGCTGGAGCCCTACAAGAAAGTGATTGCCGGAGCAGTGTTCTCATCAGGCAAGAACATTCATACCGTGCTCAATAAGACCTCCAAGTTGCAGAGTGATAGAAGGGTGGCAGGTTTCGAGCTTCTGGCAGGCAGTGGCAATACCGTCACCATACACAAGGAATTCGGCTTTCTCTACCGTCTGGATGTAGCCAAGGTCTTTTGGAGCAGCCGTCTTGCCTACGAGAGAATGAGGGTAGCGGCAGAGGTAGTGGCTGGGGAGGATGTGCTCCTTCCTTTCTCGGGAGTGGGACCGTTTGCCGTTCCCCTGGCAGCTCGAGGCGCTAGTGTACTGGCTCTGGAGAAGAGTCGCGAAGCATGCCTTTATTTGGCAGAGAACGCCAAGAGAAATCGAGTGGAAGAGATGATCACGATAATAAATGCGGATGCTTTTCACATGAGCGAGTGGCTTCGCAAGGATTTTCACCGGGCCGTTATTCCTGCGCCCTACGGGGCAGACGGGATTTTGGAAACGGTATTGCCCCTGGTAAAATCCAGGGGATGCTTGCACTTTTATACCTTCAAGAAGCGCCATCAGATCGAGCCGCTCAAAAAGAGCTACGAGGATATGGGCCTAGAGGTTAAACTATGTCGCAGATGCGGTAATGTTGCTCCAGGCGTCAGCCGCTGGGTCTTCGATCTGGCGAAATCCTGAACTGAATATTTGGGGAGAACGGGTTCTTTCAAGTTGTCGGCAGTTCCAACCGCCTTGAATGTCCTATCAAGAGTCGATAGTTGGACTATTAAATGTTGAGGTAAAAAAGTATTTGCTTCTATCTCAATTTCTTCTCACACGTTGGATCATTGAGTTGTTGGCTTGCGCGGGAAAAGTTCCTCGAAATTTTTTTTACCAAACTTTCTAATATAGGCATCCATCAGCTCAAATACAGTACTTTTGCTATCAAGATCCGCTTTAAAAATATTTTTATTTTCATCTGAAATATAAGATGGGATATTGG
>JAQTXY010000416.1 GCA_028688535.1 Methanothrix sp.
AGTGATCCTTCGGCCTGTCCGAAGCCGAGCTATACAGGCCAATGTGCTCTGCGGATTGGGGTCACATTCGTATCGTCTCAAAAGTGTGCCTCGGAGATTGGCAGCTCTATTTTTCGGCTGCCGCGATAATCAGCCCATATATCTCGATCTCGTGAGCCTCCCGCGGTGATTCACGAGGCCGGCCATGCACCGGCCACGGTCTTGATGTTAGCTCATCGACCAGGCCGCAGGTATTTTAGATAGTCGCGAATAAGATCGGCTCCAAATCTGCAAGCCTCGTGCCCCGCGCCGCCATGATTCCTGCAATGTATAAATGCAAAAAGAGCTTTGAGCTTTGAAGAGTTGCTTGAATATGACCACATCATCTCTTGATTTTCTCTCCAAAGAGACCATAGGAATAATCGGTTGTGGCCACCTTGGAAGGGCATTAGCTTTGGAGCTTGTCTCCCGCGGATACTCCTCGGACCGGCTGAGGCTCTCTCTCTGGCAAAAGCAGGAGGTCTCTGCAAAATATTGTTGACTGCGGGCTGCACCACTGCCTGGCCAGAAACGATGAGATATGCCGGGATTGCAGCATCATATTCATCACCATTCCACCCCAGTCCCTGCCAAAGCTGCGTGGGCTGTCTTTTCCGCAGGACGCAATGGTGATCTCCTGCATGGCCGGAGTTACCTTGCAGGTCATAAGACGCATCTTGGGCATCAAGGCTGTGAGGATGATGCCCAGCGGCCCGTCCACCATTCAGGAAAAGAGAGGAATCGCTGCAATCTATCCAAATGATGAGGTCGTGATTAGAATCTTCCGGGCCCGGATCTGCAGGTCTATAGGCTTTCTGATGAGGACCTGATGCACATCTTCACCGTGGGAGCGTGCCTTCTCGCTGCCTTTTTAGAATCTTGAGACTGCGATCGTGCGAGAGAAGAGGCATGCATATGCCTCTCTCGGCTTTACTCTGACTTTGCTGAGATCTGCTCATGAGCGCCGGGCAGATGTTCAGCATTGCCATTGTCTTTCCACTGGTTCTCAGCCGGCATTCCTGAAGAGATCATGTTCCATGTCTTCCTCTACGGGGGCATAAGCGGCGTACCTCTAGCGGTCTTCGAGTCCGGCATGCGCCAGGCGTTTCTGGCCAGTTTTGTTGCCACAATAGTTGCAGCTGTCATTTCCGCTCTGCATCTGGTGCATAGCTTTGCTAGGGGACAACAAGTGCATCTCTTAAGGTAGGAAGGTCTCCGATGGAATTATATACACCTTAGTGACTGACTCTAAGTCACTAAGATATGCACAGTTTGCAGGAGACAAAATGAACAGGATCGTAAAAGAACCTGAAGAGAGACGAAAAGAGCTGATAGATACCGCTGAACGCCTGTTTATAGCCCAGGGCTACGATCAGACCTCTATAAGCGACATAACAAAAGAAGTCAATGTATCTCAGGGCGCTTTCTACTACTACTTCGACTCAAAGGAAGATGTCTTGGTGGCAGCGATGGAGAAACAGATAGCTCTGATGGAAAGCGATTTTATTAGGATTGCAAACAATTGCGACCTAGATGAGGCAGCCAAACTCAATTCCATGATCAATCGCTTTTTGAGCGTCTCTGCATCCGGGAAAAAGATCATAGGCTATATCCACCAGGCCAAAAATGCCACGCTACATAAGAAGCTGATGAGGGTGAGGCCATTTGCCAAGATAGCTCCAGTTATGGCGGACGTAATCGGCCAAGGTTGCAAGAATGATCGTTTTCATGTAGAACGCCCACTGGAGACCTCCTATATCCTGCTCGTGTTGATAGCGTCTACAAATCATATGTTCTATCAAAAAAACGATGATTTAGCCAATTCAAAAGAGAATGATAGGGACTCAGAATTTCTTGAGAATATGCGTGCGGCCATGGAGGATCTCCTGGGCAGAATGCTTGGAGTTTGCGATTATAGGTTCATCCTGCAGATTTAGGTTGCTAAAGGAGAGAAAGACACGCTTTTGTTACTGACTATGTATAAGTCAATTGACATCGAATTGAGAAGGTGAAAAATATCACAAATGGAATTGAACCGATGGACAGACCTCAGCCGGGCCAGGCCAAGGACGAGGCCGCCATCTCCATGCAGGGGCTGACTAAAAGGTTCGGCGATATGACCGCCGTAGATCATATAGACCTGGAAATAAATAAGGGCGAGCTCTTCGGTCTCCTGGGAGCCAACGGAGCTGGCAAGAGCACTATCATCAAAATGCTTACCACCATGCTCACGCCAACAGAGGGCGAAGCCTGTGTATGGGGTCACGACGTGACTAGGGAAAGGAACGCGGTGCGATCCTCGATCGGCGTCGTCTTTCAGGACCCGGCCGTGGATGGCATGCTGACCGGCCGGGAAAACCTGGACTTTCACGGCAGGATGTACGGAATGGACGGTCTCTTGCGCCAGGAGAGGATTGATGAGGTTCTGGAATTGGTGGATCTGGTCGAGAAGGCTGACATCAAGGTGGAAGATTACTCTGGTGGCATGCAGCGGAGGCTGGAGATTGCCAGGGGTCTGATGCATTATCCACACGTGCTCTTCTTAGATGAGCCCATCCTTGGCCTGGATGCCCAGAGCAGACGATATATCTGGCAGTACCTTCGCAATATGAACAAAGTGAAGGGAGTTACCATCATCCTCACCACACATTACATGGAAGAGGCAGACGCCATTTGCGACCGCGTGGCCATCATCGATAACGGCAAGATCGTGGCCCTGG
>JAQTXY010000417.1 GCA_028688535.1 Methanothrix sp.
CCAAATACTGCATCAGCTGTCTGATACAGATCCATCTTGAGGTAGCTCTTAACAACGTCGTTAAGGGTAAAGGCCCAGCTTCCTGCGACAGGTGCGACACCTACTACGACTACCGGTGTTCTAACTCCAGTGCCCGGAACATGGGGGCTCATGCCTGTGTCCTTTCTTATTGTAAACAGGCTCTCATTTCGAAAAGAAAGAGCCGAATCAGCTAAGTTATCATAGGGACCTACCTCTTGCACTTCCTGATAAATTTGGTTCCCAGACATATCTCCTGTAGGAAACTGCGCCTCATCTTCTACGTTCTTTGGGCCCAGAGCAAAGACAGTCATGCAAAGACATGCCATAAAGGCCAAAGCTATTATTGCACACTTAAATCCCATTCTCCAAATACCTCCGCACTCTAAAGCAAGCGCCGAGGTCTTAAAGTTAACCCCTCTTTTTTGAAAAAGAGAAGATCAGATTATCTCGTATATCGCCGCAGGCTCCATCAGAGGATTTTCATCGATATCGGAGCCTATGTTGTGATACAGATCGCTGATGCCGTCATTATTGTCATCCAATACTCGCGTCCCCTGCCAGTAGTTTCCCAGGTGATTCTTGAAGATCTTTCCTTGGAATCGATAGGAAAGCGCCTGGGGAGAATTCCAGGAGTTGGTTGATATATATGAATTAACATCACGTAAATTATTTATAAATGAATTTAAATAAACCTTATTCCCGCTGGATTGTTGGGGATACACCCCCTCATCCAAATAGAGGCCATCATTGTTTTGGCGAATATCATTGAGGTATAACTGGTTGAAGCTGCAATTGACCAATTTTATGCCCAGTCGAGAGTCATGAACACTGTTGCCTGTGATATTGCACCTCGCAGAGCTGATTAGAGTGATGCTCGCGTCTCTGCTCGTGGCTATATTTTTCTCCAAAGTGTTCTCTATAGATGAGACGATAACTATGCCTTCATTATTCTCTGAGAGTTCATTGGATTGTATAATATTATGGGAGGATTGATCCAGATTTATGCCGGTATTGCTTCGGATAATATTATTTTCGCGGAAGTTATTGTGATTAGAAGCATGGAGCACGATGCCATTATCATTGTCTTGCAGATGATTGCGGGAGAGATTATTATCCTTACAGTGCTCCAGGAGAATGCCCTCCGGACAATTATAAATGTCATTCATCCAAAGGTTATTGCGTTGGGACAAATTAAGATATATGCCACGTGCGACATTTTTGCGGATATCGTTCTCTGCAATGGTATTGTTGCTCGCCTTAAAAACCATGATGCCAAAATTGCAGCCACTCACAACGTTCTTGATAAGCAGATTTTCTTGGCTGGTGCCTGAGATGGCAACTCCATTGGGATTTTTATGAATTGAGTTATTTTTAAATATATTTTGGCTAGAATTTAAGATCTGTATTCCCTGATCATAATTCGCGAATACCAGGTTTTCAGTGAAGTTGTTTTGAGAGGATTCTTCAAAATATGCGCCGCTACCTGTGGTGATATTGCTAAATGAGTTTTTCAAAAGGAGGTTATTATGGGAAGAGATAAGGTGGATCCCATATTGCTTATTGAGGTCTGCATCATTATTCTCGAAGCGATTCTCATGGGAATAAAAGAGGATAATCCCGCTTCCATCATTCTTTTCCAGGTTATTATCCAAGATTTTGTTACCTCGGGAATCCCAAAGATAGATGGCATAGTCATTTTTGAATGCGGTGTTATCGGAGATCTCATTATCTTGTGATAAATATGGATAAATGCCGTAGTCGTTATTAATCGCAGTGTTGTTATGTACATAATTACTATCTGCATTTGATAAAACAATACCATAGTCATTAGTGATCACAACATTATTTTCTACGAAATTATCACTGGATTGAAACAATTTAATACCTATCCCCAGATTTTCGCTGGCATTGTTATTAATAATCGTATTATTTGTGGAATTCATGATCATAACACCCACCTGATTATTTTCGAAGAGACCATTATTTGAGATGGTATTTTGTGCTGCTGAAAATATGACTAATCCGCCCAGGTAGTTATCAACTATTTCATTAGAGTCGATTGTATTATTACCAGAAGACACAAAAATGCCGATTGCGTTGCCCTTTAAAGTATTGTTTGCGATGATATTGTCCTGAGAATGCACCTGGACAGCCGCCATGGACCAGTCTGTGGCACCGGTCAGAATCAAATGCTCCAAACGTGTGCCATTTGCGAGAATTCGAACTGTGTTGCCTCTATGTCCCGCTACCAAGATGGGCCTGTCTTTCCCTGAAATGCCCCGTAAAATCAGGGTTTTAGTGATATTGATGCTCTCATTGTAGGTTCCGGGTAGTATCTCGATTATGTCTCCTGCTGATGCGCCATCAATTGCCTCTTGGATGCTCTGGCCGGGTTTTAGGGAAATTATCGATGCCTGGGCGGCGCTGGCCAGCATAAATACTGCGAGGCAGCAGCAAAGTATGCAAATTGGCGACGATTTTTTCATCATGGCTTTTGATCTTTCCGGATGCGACTTAGGTCCGCGTTCAGATTGTCTGACAACTTTGCGCCATCCATCTTGGCATCAGAGAGCGAATAGAGGGTAAACTGGTCATATTTAATTCGCTCCAGGTTGGCACCGGTAAGATCTGCACCGGTCATCTCCACCCGGTCTAAGGTGGCATCTCTAAAATCGGTCCCGTTCATTTTAGCATTGGCCAGAGAC
>JAQTXY010000418.1 GCA_028688535.1 Methanothrix sp.
AGCATAATTCAAGCTGCAAAGGATAGTGCAAGAGGATTTAGATCAACAAAAAATTTCATTACTACTATTTATCTTAGGACTGGAAAACTCAAATTCAATTTACCCACATGAAACAGCGAGGAGCCATTCTTTACTTCTCCTACTACCATACAATGAAAATGAGCGATATCGCCAGGATCTTCAATGTTAGCAAGAGTACTGCTACAGATTATATCGATAGCCTGGAGAGACGTGGTTATGTGTGCAGAATAAAAGACAAAGACGATATGAGAGATGTTTTCATCCAGCCAACTCGAAAAGGAATGGATTGGATCGAGAGAATGGAGCAATTGGCTCTCGACTATATACATAAGGGGCTTTCCCGGCTTGATAGTAATGAGCAGAATCAGTTTATCACCCTCATCTCTAAGTTTACAGGTGTCAGAGATGATGTCTCTTATCTTGAAACAATGGCGAATCTGATGAAGCGCCCGCCCTCTTATAATAATGAAGGCCAAAATTCTGATTCAACCGATGGAACCTCGACATCTGGCGTTCTATCCGACAAGACTCGAATAAAAGGTTTAAGGACAAGACAAGCGACCATAGAGAGGATGATATGAAAATTCTTGGAATTTGCGCCACACATGCTTCGAAGAGACCAAGCACCAGCATGTTCCTGTTGGAGGAAGCTCTAAAAGCGGCTAAGACAAAAGGGGCAGAAACAGAGGCAATACGATTGTCTGACTACACTATCGTGCCCTGTACAGGCTGTAGCACATGCATGATGTTTAAGCCCTGTCCGCTTCTCAAAGATAAGCACGATCAAATGAAGGAACTTTACGGAAAGATGAAGGCCGCGGATGCTTTTATCTTTTCATATCCGACATATGCGCTGCTCCCTCCATCTATTCTAATAAACTTTATTGATCGGCTCTCTCCTGAGGAAGACATGAGTTCGCAGTATAAAATCTACAATATGGATCAAATACCTTGGGTCAAGGGGAAGTTTTTCGTGCACAAAAAGGTGGGGATAATCAGCTGCGCGGCTGGAACCGGCATGGAAAACGCAGCAGCCGTGATAGTACCACAATTCAGGGCCATGAGGGCAAGTGTGGTCGCAGTAGCCAGTATGGCCATGATGGAGTATGACCAGGGGCCGCATATTGTCAATTCGCCAATTCACAAAGACATAAAGAATGCAGATTTCGCTATAAAGATGGCGCAAGGAGTCGGTGAAAGGGTTGTCAGTGGTTCGGTTGTTTTTGATGAAACCTACAAATATGAACAGAATGTTGAGGCTATTATTGAATTAGCCAAGAGCAGAGGAATGACTTCGCTAAGCCAAGGATCTAGCATATAATAAGGATGAAGTGCATGTAACTTTTTTATTTTCCTATTCGCATTTTTATGTACTATGACCAGTTTATATTTTTATAAGCTGCCATCTTAGCCCAAACCCCGCTATGGTGCGCTACGTAAAAGGCCCTTGCAAGAACCGTTATCTTTAGCCTTAATAGATCGACATGAGGAGATCGAACAAGTAGAATTGTTCTCCATTCTGTAGTGTGTGGAATGAGGACTTAGCCCAAAGAGCTTTTGAGCGGTTTTCATCATGGTTGAGCTGGTTAAATAATCCGGTACGTACAACTTGCAATAATTCTATTGCATTTGCATAAATCTTTTAAAAATGCCATAGAACCATTTCAAAAGAACATAGCAGCGAGCCCATAGGATCGATTATGCTGAATGAGATAAATGGAGCTGCAGGCCTGACCAGTCCTCAAGCCCCATCGCTCCGACTTTTGCCTCTCTCCTCCTAATGGCTGGAGTTCTGGAGAGAATAAGGACGAGTCAGGCTATAAGTCTTTGGGAAGCTCAAGACGTATAAAACCGGATGCGGTAGGATCTCATGAAAGGTGAATAATTAGGAGGGAGGAGAAAGTCAATTGGATGTAGGAGGGAAGATTGTCATCGACTTTCGCCAATATGCTATACGTCAATCGCCGAGATATAAGGCTTTCGCTTCAAGTTAGACAAGCCCATCTCCCACCCCAAAGAGAAATCGTCAACAGAAAGAGATATCAAGTCCCAGGCAGGCCAGCGCCGAAATCCACAGCGCCCTAATAGGCTGGAGCCGATCACCGCGAAGTGACAGCCTGAACCTGCCCGAAGCTCGACTTTTATAAGCCGGGCTAGCAAGGCGGGCAGAAGCGCTGGAATCCAGCGCAGCGTCCGTTCTAAGGGAACCCGTTCTCATGGGGCCTCATGCTCGCCTTCTTGCCCTTGGTTTGACTTGTGCCGCTTCATGCCCCGACCGTGTATTAGCGCGAGATCTTCCGGCAGATTACTGCGCCAGTTACAGCGCGCAACTTTTTCAGCCCGCCGAAATATCATCCTCACAGGCCCGTAGCCAAATGCAGTGCCACGACGGCATGCATCTCCTGTACCAAGGGATTTTTATCAGCCAGCCCTAGGAGCCAGCGGCATACTGCTCCACAGTGGAGCAAACACCCTTGTCATCAGAGCATCATTGGATACGTTAAGCCCACGGCACTCCCGCCACCCTATTCAATGGCATGAAGCGGCAAACTATCTATATAATCGTTATATATATTTGTAGTTGGCGGTCGAGAGCCGCCAGGACTGGAAAATAGAACAATAATTGAGCAGGACTGGCGTCCGGGCTCAAGCGGTAATCTTGGTCTTGGCGATGTACTTGATCAGCTCTGCTCCGAT
>JAQTXY010000419.1 GCA_028688535.1 Methanothrix sp.
AACTCTTCGCTGCCCCCAAAGGTCGAGAGAGTCCCTCTGATAGTAACGCGATCTCCAGCTCGGATCCTAGATTGAAGCTCCTTAGCGCCAGCACTGGCTGGTATAAAAATGGGAATATCTGTTGCGTCCAGCATGAGAATAAGGTTGTCACCACTCTTGGTGGGTTTTATCTCTAAAATCAGTCCTTCCACGGAAAGGCTGGCATCTTTTTGGGATAATGAATCAGAAGAACTCGCACGATCACTCTTTTCAGTGCTAAACGCCCAGAAAGCCACAGCTAGAGATGCCAAGGCCATGAGGAGCAATACAAGTACTATCTTCTCCTCTTTCTGCATCCTCATGATCGACATCCTTCGCGGGAGCCTCGGTTATCCCGCAAGCTCAGCGCGATTATGAAAAATGTAGTTTTATTTCTTTTCTTCGGGCTTAGCCCCGAAGCGCTCCTGCCAGCCCTTCTCCAGATGCTCCAGACAGATGTCGCATACACCCTTGTACGCGCCCTCGGGATAAGTGAGGTTGTGGACGGGAGCCTTTATGGGAAAGAGCAGCGGTCGAGCACGGGTACATAGTTCGCAATCAGCCATTTAAATTCATCTCCTACGAAATGTTGAATGAAGCTTCTCATGTTTAAGTTTTCTGTCCGAGGGTTTCATGTCTCAATGGCACAATAGTCCTCCATCCTCATCACAATCTCGGCTAGCTCCTCCACCAGTGCTTCATTCACCTGCGCTAGCAAAAACTTTCGCACAGCATTGGTCACCTCGATATCGGCCATAACGATCTTGGGAAGACTGCTGTGCTTGAATCCCTCCACCACAACGTAGTCCATCCCGTCCCTCTCCAGTTCAGTCAGTGCAGAATCAAGATCGCCTCTCTCTCGGGTCACCTTGAGACGTGCGTTGCCCAGACCAATGACCTCGTCCGCTCCGGCATCGAAGTGGCGCTTGGTATCGCCTCGGTCCACATCGTGACCGGCCATGTTCTTGATGGTGCCCACCTTGCCATGTTTGGCCAGCGACGCTACCAGGGCGGCAACCAGTGTGGTCTTGCCTGTCTTCTTGGTTCCTACTACGGATATTACCTTCATATCATTGTTTTCGATCACGAATGGTTTGCATTTCTTTGCTCAGGCCCGCAGGAGTTCGATTAAGAATCTCGCGAATCCATTCAGGTCTGCTACGCGAACATTCTCGTTTTGGCCGTGGATATTGCTCTCCAGCTGCCGGCCCACCCCAAAGACACAGGTGGGAATGCCGGTCTTCTCGGTGGCATAGGCCTGATCTAGGCTGCCCTGCGCACCGGAGAGCCGGGGGAAGAAGCCCATACCTCTCTTCACTGCTTCCCTCACCTCCCAGACCCAGGGGTGATCCGGGTTGACACTCATGGGCGGATAACCGGGATAAAACTTAAGATCAAATTCGACATCAATCGGCTTTAGTGTCCTCTCTATCTCCGCCATGGCCTCATCCATGCTCTCTTCCGGTATCACCCGTCGGTCGCCGCGCAGATTGCACCTATCCGGCACAATGTTCTCCTTGATGCCCCCATTGATCATAGTAATATTGAAGATAGGCATGAGGTTCTTCTTTCCAACGGCTTCCAGGGCTGAGCTGGCTGGCAGAATAGAACGTCTGGCCTGTACCACTTTCTTAAGATCCATTAGCGCGTTCATGATTGGTATAGACCTTTCTACCGCATTTACCCCTAGGAAACTGGAGCCGCTGTGCACTGACTTGCCATGGACTACCAAATCCCAGTGTATGATGCCGTTGCTGCCTATCACCACATCATCAGAAAAGCCATCCATGCAGAGCATCAGATCTCCTTTCACCAATCCCAAATCGGTGAGATAGCACAAACCGGAGTAGCCGCCCACCTCTTCGTCAGTGGTTAAGAGAACTGAGAGATTGTACTTGGGCTTGCCACTCTCGATGAGCGCTTTCAGGGCAGCAATTAATGCGGCAATCGACCCCTTGCAGTCGGAGACGCCCCGGCCGTAGACTCTGGCATTCTTTACCACTGCCTGGAAGGGATCGCTATCCCAGGCTCCTTCCGCCGGCACCACATCCAGATGGGCATAGATCACCAGCGTCTTTTCCGCTCCCACGAAAAGGTCGGCGAGCAGATTGTAGCGATCTCCCTCTAACCGCCGGTCGCTGCATCTTGCCAGAAAGACTTCATCTGGCATCACCATCTTCTGCGTGGCAAAGCCCATCTCCTGGAATATAGGGACAAGCCAGTCTACAATCTCCTCATAATTGCTGCCCGGAGGAGCTACGGTCTTAAAACTGATGATTCTCTTTAGCAGGTCCATGAGGTAATTGGCATCGGGAGAGGGGACAATATCGGGCATCATTCATTCCTCCAAAATCAAGACTTAATAAGCCACGACGGCATATTAAATGCTTTGTGAGATCTTAAGCGAATATATGAAATATTCAGAGTCTTTTCATGATCTTCTTTCCCATCATGATTCCTGGAGTCTCGATCAAATGATATGTCAGTAAGGAGATTGGTGCTACAATAATGATGGTTAATATGATGCATAGGAAAAGGCTGATATCGGCTAAGTAAACTGTATGGCTATAGATATAATGATATGCTGGTTTTAAGGGCTCTACTATAAAAGGATGAGTGAGATATAGGCTGTAGCTTATTGTTCCAAAGAATCGGGTAAATCTATTTACAATAAGTCGGTTAGGGGCCAGGGAAAG